>NZ_JAWSTH010000016.1:0-78124 GCF_033542075.1 Conexibacter stalactiti | reverse complement strand
CTGCTCCGCCCGCGACGGCGGCCGCGCCGCCCGCGGCGGCACCGGCGCCGCCGCTCGCGGCAGAGCCGGCGGCGGCGCTGCCGCCGCCGATGCCCAGCAGCTTCGCCAGCAACGCCATCGGCCCGAGCGCGGGCGTCAGCGCGGCGAAGCGCTCGCGCATCGTCTTCAGCTCTCTCTTGTACGCGCGGCAGCCGGCGCAGTCGTGCAGGTGGCGGCGGGCGAGCCCGCTGGCGCGGACGCCGCGGTCGTGCGCGTCGACCAGCTCCTCGCGGATCTCGATGCAGGCGGTGTCGCGCGCCTCGGCCGCCTGCGCGAGGCCCATGCGGGCGCGCACCAGCAGCGACTTGACGGCGGGGACGGTGACGTCGAGCGCGGCGGCGAGGTCGGCGTACGACATCCCGACGATCTCGCGCATCAGCAGCGCCGAGCGCTGCTGCTCCGGGAGCCGCCTGACGTCTTCGACCAGCCGGCGCAGCGACTCGCGCTGCTCGGTTTCGGCGATCGGGTCGTGCGACGGCGGCGAGAGCCGCTCCAGCACCTCCGGCGGCGGCGGCGCGGGGCGGCGCAGCTCATCGATGCAGCGGTTGTGCGCGACGCGGTACAGCCAGGCGCGCAGCGAGACCTCGCGGTCGTTGGCCCGCAGCGCTCCGTAGGCGCGCACGAAGACGTCCTGGAGGGCGTCCTCGGCGTCCTGTCTGGAGCCGGCGAGCATCTGGCGCGTGTACGCGAAGAGCCGGGCCCGGTAGCGATCGTGGATCGCGCGGAAGGCCTCCTCGTTGCCCTGGCGGAAGAGCTTGACGAGCTGCTCGTCAGACCGCAGCCGCAGAAGGGGGCCGACGGAGGGACGTGCTCGATTGCGCGTCAGGCCTGCCGTGGCTGGGATTGAAGAGGCTTCCACAAGTTCGCTCCTACCCGCTCAACGGGGCCTGCGCTGCAAAGTTGCGCGCAAGCCCCGTCGATCGGGTTGGTAGTGGGAAACGTACTCGATCTCGAAGACGCTTCCCGTCGCTCTCATCATTCGTTAACTAGCCGCAGCGCCTGCTTTGTGACAGCGCGAGGGAAATTTCTCCCCCGCGGGCCAGAAATGTCTGTCTCGCGAGGGGGGATGGCGCGTCCGGGCGTCGATATCGCCCGCAAACGCGGCCGGGCGAGACCAGCGGCCCCGCGCCGGTACCCTTGACGGTCCATGGATCCCGCCAACGGAGTCGGCATCCCGCTCGCCGTGGCGGCCGGACTCGTCTCGTTCCTCTCGCCGTGCGTGCTGCCGCTGGTGCCCGGCTACATCTCCGCCGTCGCCGGCGTCACGCCCGATCAGGCGCGCGAGCAGCCCGGCGGCACGCTGCGCGTGCTCGGCCCGAGCCTGCTGTTCGTGCTCAGCTTCTCGACGATCTTCATCATGCTCGGGCTGGGCGCGACCGCTGTCGGCGCGACGCTCCAGGATCACCGCGAGACGCTCGAGAAGGTCTCGGCGGCGGTGATCATCGCGATGGGGATCTTCTTCGTCGCCGCGCCGTTCGTGACCAGACTCAACCGCGAGTTCCACGTCGGCGGGCTGATGTCACGCGCTGGTCGCGGCGGGCCCGTGATCGCCGGCGCCGCCTTCGCGATCGCCTGGACCCCGTGCATCGGCCCGACGCTCGGCGCGATCCTCAGCGCCGCGGCGCTGTCGGATTCGGCCGGCCGCGGCGCGCTGCTGCTCGCCGCCTACTCGGCCGGGCTGGCGATCCCGTTCCTGCTGACGTCGGTCGCCTTCGGCCGCATGACGACCGCCTTCACCTTCGTAAAGCGCCACTACAGCGTCGTGATCGCGGTCGGCGGCGTGGTGCTGATCGCGATGGGGATCCTGATCTGGACCGGCGAGTTCTTCCGCCTCAACGCCGAGGCGCAGAACCTGCTCGACGACCTCGGCCTCGACTTCTGGAATTCGGTCTAGGCCGCTGAGCCCGGCAGCGGGTGATCGAGCCCGCCGCCGAACAGCTCCAGCGAGCCGCAGCGGCGGCAGATGTACTCATGCCACGTGGTCGAGCCGAAGCGGCGCAGCGACGAGTCCTCCCGCTGCAGCTCTTCCGGTCGCCCGGCGGTGACGACGTCGCGGCGGCCGGCATAGGCGCGCGGCAGGTCGCAGTAGGGGCAGCGGGGAACGATCGTCGCCGCGATCTGCTCCCGCTCCGTCGCGCGCGCGGCCGCGCGCGAGCGCGTGCGTGCGTCGAAGTCGGCGGTGCTCGCCTGCAGCGCCCGTGCCTCGCCCAGCCATGCGTCGGCCTCCGCGAGCGTCAGCCGCCGCTGCTCCCACTTCCCGCTCAGCCCCTGCACGCGCAGCTCGGCGTGCTGCGCCTCGATCCGCTCGACCGCGACGTCGCCAGGCCGCAGGCCGGGGCGCGGCGCCAGCCACGTCAGCTCGGCCGCGAGCGCGTTGCCGGGCAGCGGTGCGTCCAGTCTGAGCGGCTCGGATGGCGGCGGGCTCATCGGCGTGACAGCATGGTGGGCGCAGCAGACGGACCGGCGAACGAAGGCGGAGGAGCAGGATGAGCGACAGCGCGCGCGAGGCAGGCCCGACCAGAGCTGCGCGCCCCGCACGCGCAAGAGCCGCGCATCCCGCCCACGCCAGAGCGGCCCGCACGACCGGCCGCGGCGGTCCGCGCGCCAACGCCCGCGGCCACCGGCGCGAGCCGGCCAGCTCGCCGTTCCCGCCGATCGGCGACTACGCCTTCATCTCCGACTGCCACACCGGCGCGCTGGTCGCGCCCGACGGCACGATCGAGTGGCTGTGCGCGCCGCGCTTCGACGCGCCGAGCGTCTTCGGCACGCTGCTCGACCGCGGCGCCGGCGCCTTCCGGCTCGGGCCGTATGGCATGAACGTCCCCGGCGCCCGCCGCTACGAGCCGGGCACCAACATCGTCGAGACGACGTGGATGACGCCGTCGGGCTGGGTGATCGTGCGCGACGCGCTCGCGATCGGGCCGTGGGGGCTGCACAACGACGGCGACGGCAGCCGCACGCGCCCGCCGACCGACGACGCCGCTGAGCACGTGCTCGTGCGCACGATCGAGTGCATCCAGGGGAGCGTGCAGATCGAGATGGTCTGCGAGCCGATGTTCGACTACGCGCGCGAGCCGGCCGAGTGGACCGACGTCGAGGGCACCTACATGGCCGTCGACGCCCATCACCACACCGGCTCGATGCGGCTGATGAGCGACCTGCGGATAGGGATAGAGGGCAACCGCGCCCGCGCCCGTCACACGCTCAGGGAGGGCGAGACGCGCTTCGTCGCGCTGTCGTGGGCGAACGACCTGCACGGGCCCGCGACGGCGGCCGATGCGACGGAGATGCTGGAGCGCACGTCGCACTTCTGGCGCGACTGGCTCGACGACGGCAGGTTCCCCGACCATCCCTGGCGGACCCACCTGCAGCGCTCGGCGCTGACGCTGAAGGGGCTGACCTACGCGCCGACCGGCGCGATGGTCGCGGCGCTGACGACCTCGTTGCCGGAGACGCCGGGCGGCGAGCGCAACTGGGACTACCGCTACACGTGGATGCGCGACGCGACCTTCACGCTGTGGGGCCTGCACGCGCTCGGGCTCGACTGGGAGGCCGACGACTTCATGCAGTTCGTCGCCGACGTGCCGCGCAACGACGACGGTTCGCTGCAGATCATGTACGGCGTCTGCGGCGACAAGGACCTGACCGAGTCGACGCTCGACCACCTGACCGGCTACGACGGCGCGAAGCCGGTGCGGATCGGCAACGGCGCCTTCGACCAGCGCCAGAACGACGTCTATGGCGCGGTGCTCGACTCGGTCTATCTGCACACGAAGGTCGGCGGCCACCTGCCGCAGCGGCTGTGGCCGGTGCTGAAGGACCAGGTCGAGTGCGCGATCGAGGTCTGGGACCGGCCCGACCAGGGGATCTGGGAGGCGCGTGGCGCGCCGCAGCACTACGTCTCCTCGAAGCTGATGTGCTGGGTCGCGCTCGACCGCGGCGCGCGGCTGGCGGAGATCCACGGCGAATCCGACCTGGCCGACTCGTGGCAGGCGATCGCCGATCAGATCAAGGCCGACATCCTCGACAACGGGGTGCGCGACGGGATCTTCCGCCAGCACTACGACACCGATGCGCTCGACGCCTCTGTGCTGCTGATCCCGCTCGTACGCTTCCTGTCGCCCGACGACGAGCGCGTCTGCGCGACGGTGCGGGCGATCGCGCGCGACCTGACCGACCACGGCTTCGTGCTGCGCTACCGCGTCGAGGAGACCGACGACGGCCTCTCCGGCGAGGAGGGGACCTTCCTGATCTGCTCCTTCTGGCTCGTCGCCGCGCTGGAGGAGATCGGCGACCACCGCCGCGCGAAGTCGCTGCTGGAGAAGCTGCTGGCAAACGCCTCGCCGCTGCTGCTCTACGCCGAGGAGCTCGACCCGCACAGCGGCCGCCAGCTCGGCAACTACCCGCAGGCGTTCACCCACCTGGCGCTCATCAACGCCGTCATGCACGTGATCGAGGGCGAGCAGGCCGAGCTGCGGTAGCGCCCGCCGGCTGCCTCAGCGCACCGTCAGCACGATCTTGCCGGCGGTGCGGCCCTGCTCGCCGAGCTGGTGCGCGCGGCCGGCCTCGGCGAGCGCGAAGGTCGCGGCGATCGCCGGGCGCAGCCTGCCCGCCTCGACCAGCCGGGCCAGCTCCAGCAGGCCGTGGCGGTCGGGCTCGACGAGCGTGAAGCCGGTCGCGATCCCGCGGGCGGCCGCGGCGGCGGCGACCTCGGCTCCCGGCTCGCCGGGGTTGTTGATCGAGACGAGCGTCCCGCCGTCGCGCAGCACGTCGAGCGAGCGTGCCGCGTAGTCGCCGCCGCGCGTGTCGAGCACGACGTCGACGTCGCGCAGTTCGGCGGCGAAGTCGCTCGTCGCGTGGTCGATCAGCTGGTCGGCGCCGAGCTCGCGCAGCCACGCGTGCTTGGCGGCCGAGGCGGTCCCGATCACCTCGGCACCGAGCGCCTTCGCGAGCTGCACCGCGATGTGGCCGACGCCGCCGCCGGCGGCGTGGACGAGCACGCGCTGGCCGGGCTGGACGCGCGCGACCTCGGCGAGCGCCTGCCACGCCGTCAGGCCGGCCAGCGGCAGCGCAGCCGCCTCGACGTGGCTGAGCGCGGCCGGCTTCGGCGCGAACTGGCGCGAGGGGGCGACGACGACCTCGGCGTAGGCGCCGGCCTGGTGGGGGAAGCGCGGCAGCCCGTAGACCTCGTCGCCGACGCGGTGAAGCGAGGCGCCGGGGCCGACGGCGGTGACGACGCCGGAGACGTCCCAGCCGATCACCGGCGGCTCCGCCCAGAGGCCGAAGCCGCCGGTCGAACGTGAGAACCAGTCGACGGGGTTGACGCCGGCGGCGTGGACGGCGACGGCGATCTCGGTCGGGCCGGGGGCGGGGCGGGGGAGGTCGCGCTCGCGCAGGACCTCGGGGCCGCCCCAGCCGTCGGCGACGACGGCGCGCATCGTCGGGAGGGAGGCGTCGGCGGCGGCCGCGGTCGTGTCGGCGGCGGGCGCGGCTTCGGCGGCCGCGGCAGCGTCTTCGGTGCGTTCGATCGTGCTCATGGGAGCCAGTCTGCGACGTGGCGACGGCGACCGCCAGTGGCCGAAAGGACAACATGCGCAATAATCGGGCCAATGCCCCATCGCGTCGCCGTCCTCGCCCTCGACCGCGTCATCCCGTTCGACCTCGGGATCGCCGCGCGCGTCTTCGGTGCCGCGCACGACGACGCCGGCGCGCTGCTCTACGAGGTCGTCACCTGCTCTCTCGGCGGCACACCCGTGCGCACCTCGGAGGACTTCGCGATCGTCGTCGAGCGCGACGAGCGCGCGCTGTTGGAGGCCGACACGGTCGTCGTCGCGACGCAGGAGCCGGAGGGGCGGCTGCGGGAGCTCGGCGAGCTGCCGCCGGAGCTGGACGGGCTGCTGCGGTCGCTGCCTGCGCGCACGCGGATCCTCAGTATCTGCACCGGCTCGTTCGTGCTCGCCGCCGCCGGCCTGCTCGACGACCTGCCGGCGACGACCCACTGGTGCCAGGCCGACCGCTTTGCCCGCCTCTTCCCGCGCGTCGAGCTGCGCCCCGACGTGCTGTTCGTCGACAACGGCCGCGTGCTGACCTCGGCCGGCGGCGCCGCCGGCGTCGACCTCTGCCTCCACGTCGTGCGGCGCGACCACGGCGCCGCGGTCGCCAACGCGGCGGCGCGGCGCTGCGTCGTGCCGCCGTGGCGCGACGGCGGGCAGGCGCAGTTCATCGAGCGCCCGGTCCCGGCCGTCTCGACGGCGACGACGGCGCCCACACGCGAGTGGGCGAGCGCGCGGCTGCGCGAGCCGTTGACGCTGGAGGCGCTCGCCGCGCACGCCGGCATGAGCGTGCGGACCTTCACGCGCCGCTTTCGCGCCGAGGTCGGCACGAGCCCGTCGCAGTGGATCGTGCGGCAGCGCGTCGACCGCGCCCGCAGCCTGCTGGAGACGACCGACCTGCCGGTCGAGAGCGTCGCCTACGAGGCCGGCTTCGGCAGCGCGGCGCTGTTGCGCCAGCACCTGCGCAGCGCGATCGGCGTCTCGCCGCGGGCGTACCGGCGGACGTTCCGGGTCCCGCAGAGTATGGATCCATTGGCAGCAGTGTAGGATCCAATCCGTGCCGCGCCGGCTGCTCGACCGGCCCTGAACAGACCAGCAAGGAGCTGCCATGCCCGCCGCGCCCACGGCCCCGACGGTCGCCGACGCCCCGCCGCCGATCGCGCCCGGCGAGTTCGCGCAGCGCCGCGAACGGACCCGCCGCGCGATCGACGCGGCCGGCCTCGACGGGCTGCTCGCGTGGGGCAGCGTCGACTGGTCGTGGGCCGTCCGCTGGCTCGCCGACCACCAGTCGGGCTTCGCCTCCGCCGCGCCGTTCGGCGACAAGGGCTTCTCGGCGCTCGTGCTGCCGGTCGATGGGGAGCCGATCCTCGTGCTCGACCAGCGTGTGCCGGCCGCCGACCTGACCGTCGCCGACGCGCGCACGGTCGAGTCGGTCACCGAGGGCGTCGCGCAGGCGCTGCGTGACGCCGGCCTCGCCGGCAAGCGCGTCGGGATCGCCGGCGAGGGCGCGTTCCTGGACCGTCAGCGGCGCGCGATCGAGGCGCAGCTGGCGGCGGCCGGCGCGGCCGCGGTGACGCTCGTGGCGGCCGACGCGATCGTCGAGCCGCTGCACCGCGTCAAGAGCCCGGCCGAGATCGCGCTGCTGCGTCACGCCTCGGCGGTCGGCGGCGCCTGGATCGGCGCGATGGTGGAGGCGGCCGAGCCCGGCCGCACCGAGGCCGACCTGGTCGCGCTCGGCATGCCCGTGCTGCTCGCCGGCGGCGGCTTCCCCGACGACGTCGTGATCGGCTCGGGGCTGCCGTGCCGCCCCAACGCGCCGCGCGGCGTGCCGTCGTTCGACGCGCGCCGGCCGCTGAGACAGGGCGATCTGCTGCGCGTCGACGGCTTCGGCCCGGTGCTCGGCTACTACACCGACCTCGCCCGCTCCGCCTGCGTCGGCCAGCCGGCGAGCGAGCCGCAGGCGGTCGTGCTGCAGCAGGCGGTCGACCTGATCCAGACGCTGATCGACACCGTCAGACCGGGCGTGACCCACGCCGCCGTCCACGACGCCGGCGTCGCCTTCCTGACCGAGCGCGGCCATCCGCCGCACGGCTACTTCGAGGGCTTCGTGCCGATGTTCGGCCACCAGCTGGGGCTGACGACAGAAGGGCCGT
Organism: Conexibacter stalactiti; assembly: GCF_033542075.1. NCBI lineage: Bacteria > Bacillati > Actinomycetota > Thermoleophilia > Solirubrobacterales > Conexibacteraceae > Conexibacter > Conexibacter stalactiti. The sequence continues at coordinate 70,380 of NZ_JAWSTH010000016.1, read as the reverse complement.
TCATCGCCGCCAGCTCGACGCAGCCGATCGAGGCCGGGCAGGTGCTGGCGCTGGAGATCGTGATGGGAACGCCGGAGACCGGTGGCATCAGCCACGAGGAGGCGATCGTCGTCCACCCCGATCGCAACGAGGTGCTGACGGCCGCCTGCCCGGCGGTCTGGTGGTGAACGGCGGGCGACGCGGCGCCCGCCGGCCGTGCGCGGCGGAGCGCGCCCGCCGACCGCGCGCCGCTAGACCGTCTTGACGAGGTCGCGCGCGGGGTCGATCGCCCAGCGCGCGGCCAGCTCGCTCAACGGCTCGTCGAGCGGCCAGGCGTCGGCCTTCGCCGGCCCATCGTGGCCGACCGCGGCGCCCTTCAGCGCCATCGAGCCGACGTTGTCGCCGATCGCGCGGATCTCCGCGATCTCCGCCTCGCTCAGGCGGTTCTCGGCCGGCAGCGCGGCCAGCTCGGCGCGCTTGTCCTCGACCGGCTTGGCGTCCGGCCCGGCCTCCTGCACGAGCGTCGGCACGACGCTCTGCACCTGCGGGTGGGCGAGGTTCCACTGGCAGGCGAGCTGCAGCGGCGTCAGCTCGTGGCGGTCGGCGATCGCGTGCATCCGCTCGATCCGCTCCAGCCCGCGCTGAACCCAGCCGTCGGGGCGGAACTTGCGGTGGTCGCGCTCACCGAGCGTGCCGGGATCGCGCAGGTCGCCGCCGAACAGGCCGCCGTAGTCGACGACGCGCGTGAGCAGCTTCACGTCATGTCTGACGGCGGCCGGCAGCACCAGCTCACCGGGCCACGGCTCGAGCGGGTTGAGGATCACCATCGCCCAGTCGATGCGGTCGCCGAAACGCTCGAAGCAGTCGATCAGGTCGAGCGTGAAGCCGTTCGCGGGGCCGGGGGCGATCCCGATCAGGTCGGTCAGCCCGGCGTCGCGCAGCGCCGCCATCCCGTCCCAGACCTGCTCGCTGCGGTAGCCGATCTGATCGGGGTTGTGCAGCAGCAGCAGGTCGAAGCGGTCGACCCCGCAGCGCTCCAGCGACGCCTCGGTCGCGCGGCGCAGATATCCCGCGTAGTCCTCGGGACCGCGCAGGCGCGGGTCGGTGAAGCGCGGGAAGCCCTTCGCGCCCTCGCGCTCGCCGTCGTAGAAGTCGTGGCCGATGGCGCCGACGAGCGCGTAGTCCTCGCGCGGGAGACCCTCGAGCGCCCGGCCGAGCAGGCGGTCGGCGTCGCCGGCGCCGTAGGCGTCGGCCGTCAGGACGGTTCTGATGCCCGCGTCCGGCCGCAGCAGCGCCAGCAGGCGCTCGTCGTCGAGCGGTTCGCCGAAGTGCATGAAGCGGCCGCCGCTCCAGGTGCCGACCGCGGTCCGGGTGGGATGAGCCATGCCGAAGAAGCTAGCGCAGGACCAGGAGGCGGCGGGGCGCGCGCTCAGCGCAGCATCTGCGACAGCCGCGCTTCGGCGATCGTCGCGCGCAACGTCTCGCGCACGCCGTATCTCGGCCGCCATCTCAGCTCGCGCTCGGCCTTCGAGACGTCCATCAGCATCGGCACGCGCAGTGCGTTGAGCCATTGCGCGTCCTCGGGGATGAACGGCAGCCGCGTCGCCATCTCGGCGGCAACGTCGACGGCCAGCTCGGGCACCGGGATCGCGTACCAGCCGAGGTCGTCGGCGAGGTCGCGCATCGTCAGCGTCCCGTGCGCGGCGAGGTTGTAGATCCCCGGTCTGCCTCTGCCGAGCGTGGCGGCGCGCAGCGCGGCGGCGACGTCGTCGTGGTGGACGAGCTGGAAGGAGATGCCGTTGTCGGGGATCACGGGCTTGAGCACCGGCACGGCGTCGAGCAGCCGCCAGACGGCCGCCGGCATCTTGTCGCCGAGCTGCACGTACGGGATCGAGCCGATGAACATCAGCGCATCGGGGCCGGCGACGATGCAGGGGCGGAAGACGTAGGTCGAGGTGTGCGTGCCGACCGTCATCTCCGACAGCAGCCGCTCGACCGCCGCCTTCGCCTTCGAGTAGGCGTGCGCGTCGGTGCCGCGCGGGTGGACGTCCTCGGTCAGCAGCGGCGGGTTGTCGTCGTGGAAGCCGTAGGCGGCGACCGACGAGGTGTAGACGAGCCGTCTGGCGCCAGCGCGGACGGCGGCGCCGAAGACGTTGCGGGAGCCGGTCAGGTTGACCTCGCGGCCGTTCTCGCCGGGCGCGCCCATGATCGCGAAGGCGAGGTGGACGACGACGTCGGCGCCCTCGACGACCTGCTCGACCGCGTCCCTGTCGAGCACGTCTCCGCGCAGGTACTCGGTCTTCTTCCAGCCCTCGCTGGCCGGATCGATCTGGCGCCGGCCGAGCGCCTTGACGCGGCCGACGTCTCTGCTGCGCTCCAGCGCGCGCACGAACGCCCGCCCGATCTCTCCAGTCGGGCCGGTGACGGCGACCGTGAGCGGTGCGGCGGCGGCCATCGCGCTAGCTCCTGCGCCCCGCGCTCTCGTAGCCGGGGTCGCCGGGCAGCAGCACCTGCATCTCGTCTCTGACGGTGATCACGCGCGGCTCGACCGGCTCGATGATCAGCTCGTAGGAGTACTCCAGCAGCTGGTTGGCGCTGCTGAAGGCGCGCAGCTGCTCGAGGTGCTTGATCGTCGGGAAGACGAGCGGCAGCGTGCCCGCCTGGTGGGCGGCGAGCGCCTCGGTCGGCGTGATCCACTTGGCGTCGATGCACTCGCTGCCGTCGACCTCGGGCTCGGCGCCCCACGGCGCCGGCGTGACGAAGAACCAGGTGTCGAAGCGCGTCGTCAGGTGCGCCGGGGTGATCCAGCGCGAGAAGGGCGTCAGCGACTCGACGCTGTCGATGCGGATGCCGGCCTCCTCGGAGACCTCGCGCACGGCGGCGGCGCGCAGCGCCCACTGCAGGTCCTCGGGATGGTCGGTCGGACCGTCGGCGGGATCGACCGAGCCGCCGGGGAAGACCCACACGCCGCCCATGAAGCGCGCGGCGTGGGTGCGCTGCACGAGCAGCAGCTCGAGCGCGCGGTCGCCGCCGCGGACGACGATCACGCTCGCGGCGATGCGCGGCGCGGTGGTGGGTCCGGTGTTGACCTCTTCGCCAGGGCCGAGGCCGGGGTGCGGCTCCATGGGTCGCACCCTACCGTGTGCGCGGTACCGTGTCGTCATGAGCACTACTCAGACCTCACAGAAGTGGATCTGCGAGTCCTGCGGTTTCATCTATGACCCTGAGGACGGCGACCCCGACGGCGGCATTCCCGCGGGGACGGCGTTCGAAGACATTCCGGAGACGTGGTTCTGTCCCGTCTGCGGCGCGCGCAAGCGGGACTTCGTCCCGTACGAGGACTAGTAGTTCCCGACGTGCCCATCCGACGCCTCTACGCGCTCACCTTCGTCGGCGGGGCCGCCTCACTCGGCGGGGAGATCGCCGCCGCGCGGCTGATGGCGCCGTGGTTCGGCGACTCGACCCTGATCTGGGCCAACACGATCGGCATCGTGCTCGTCGCGCTGTCGGTCGGCTACTGGCTCGGCGGCAAGCTCGCCGACGACTCCCCCGACGACGGCAGACGGCTGGCGCTGATCATCCTCGCCGCATCCGCCGTCTTCGCGATCCTGCCGTTCGTCGCGCGGCCGTTCCTGCGCGTCTCCGTCGATGCGCTCAGCTCCGTCTCGGCCGGCGCCTTCGTCGGCTCGCTGATCGCGGTGCTGGTGCTGCTGGCGGTGCCGATGGTGCTGCTCGGGATGGTCTCGCCGTTCGTCGTCAAGCTGGCGATCCGCTCGGTCGAGGAGGCCGGCAGAGTGACCGGCCGCCTCTACGCGATCTCGACGCTCGGCTCGCTCGCCGGCACCTTCCTCAGCTCGCTGCTGCTGATCCCCTTCCTCGGTACGCGCCGGACCTTCCTGATCTACGCGCTCGCGCTGGCGGTCGTCGCGGCCGTCTCGCTCGGGCGCCGCTTCGCGCCGGCGCCGATCGTGATCGCGATCCTGCTGGCGCTGCCGGTCGGTACGGTCAAGGCGGTCGAGGACGGCAAGGTGATCTGGGAGAAGGAGACGCTGTACCAGTACGCCGTCGTGATCGAGCGCGACGACGGCCAGCGGCGGCTGGAGCTGAACGAGGGCCAGGCGGTGCACTCGATCTATGACCCCGGCAGATGGCTGACCGGCAACTACTGGGACGAGTTCCTGACGCTGCCGTTCGCGGCGAGCCCCGACGCGACGCCGCCGAGATCGGTCGCGATCCTCGGCAACGCCGCCGGCACCGTCGCGCGCCAGTACGGCCACTACTTCCCCGACACGCGCGTCGACGGCGTCGAGATCGACGGCGAGTTGAACGAGCTGGCACGGTCGATGTTCGACCTCAACCGCCGCGACGCGCCGAACGTGCACCTGCACACCGCCGACGGGCGGCCGTGGCTGCGCGCGCAGGAGCGCAGATACGACGCGATCTTCGTCGACGCCTACCGCCAGCCGTACGTGCCGTTCCACCTCGCGACGAAGGAGTTCTTCGAGGAGGTGCGGGACCACCTCAACCCGGGCGGCGTCGTGCTCGTCAACATCGGCCACCCGGAGTCCTCGCACGCGCTGGAGGAGGTGCTGACGGCGACGATGGCCGACGTCTTCTCGACGGTCGTGCGCGATCCCAGCCAGGACGTCAACACGATCGCGATGGCCGGCGACGGGCAGATCTCGCCGGAGGCGCTGCGCGCGGCGATCCCGGGGCTGCCGGTCGAGCTGCGGCCGGTCGCCGAGCAGACGGCGGCGCGGATCGCGCCGCGGCTGCCCGGCGGGAAGGTCTACACCGACGACATCTCGCCGGTCGAGTGGCTGATCGACGCCTCGATCGTGCAGGTCGCGGCAAGCGGCGAGCGGTAGACGCGCGCCGCGGCAGGGCTTGCCGGCCGCGTCCGGCGAGCGCTAGGAGAGCGCTGCCTCGTCCAGCTCGCTGAGCACCGCCGTCAGCGCGCGGCGCTCGGCCAGCCACGTGCGGAAGGCGGCGACGCCGTCGGCGGTGGCGCGGTAGTGGACCTTCGGCTGGCGCTGCGAGCCGTCGTGCGGGAGCGGCTCGATCAGCCGGTCGCGCAGGAGGCTGTTGAGCGCGCTGTAGATGTGCGAGCGGCTGACGCTCAGCAGCGCGCCGAAGCGCTGCTCGAAGCGCTTGCTCAGCTCGTATCCGTAGCTCGGGCGTTCGAGCACCAACCCCAGCACCGCCACGTCGACCGTCGATCGCACGCAATCCCCTGCCCCTGATGGTGCGCTCCCGGCACCCTGGAAACTTGTTCAGGTCAGAACGCTAGAGGCTGACCCGACAGAGCGCAAGCGCGCCCGGTTGGGCGCGCTCGCGGGGTCCTCTGCGATTGCGGCGCGCGGGCGCCGCGGGAGTTCAGGGCGCGGCGATCTTGAACGTCGCGGTCTTGCCGCCGTCGCCGGTGGTGGCGCTGAGCACGTAGGTGCCGGGCTTCAGCTTGCGGCCCTTCCAGCGGCTCGGCGTGACGGTGTTGGCGCCCGCCGCGCCCGCGACCGTGACGGCGCCGCCGAAGCCGGTCGTGCGGGTGCAGCGCTTGCCCTTCGCGGCCTTGCCCTTCTTCGCCGTGCGCACGACGCAGCGCTTGCCGCTCGCCGTGCCGGCGGTGCTGCGCGCGAGCGTCAGCTCGACCGTGTCGGCGGCGTCGAGCGTGAAGCCGACCTGGACCTGCGCGCCGCGGCCTCTGCCAAGCACCTTCGCCTGCAGGCCGCTGATCGTCGCGCCCGCGAAGTCGCCGTCCTCGGCGCAGTCGTCGTCGCTGACGGCGGCGGAGACCTCCTCCTCGTCGGCGCCCTTGTCGCCCCAGTCCTCGCCGTCGTCGTCGGACCAGTCGTCCTCGCAGAGCGCGTCGAGGTCGTCGTCGCCGAGGTCGTCCTCGCCGCAGACGGTCGTGCCGTCCTCCTGTTCGACCAGCAGCTCGTCGTCGGCGCAGTCGACGGCGAGGCGGGCGGTGGGGGCGGCGGTCGCGGCCGGGGCGGCGGCGAGGGAGGCGGGCGCGGCCACGAGCAGCAGCGCGAGCGCGGTCAGGAGCAGTGTCAGCGGGCGTCGGGGCATGCTCCGGAGATCGACGCGCCGCGCGCCCCGCTTGAGCGTTCTGGACCATCTTCCTAGACGCTGGTGCGCCGGCTCAAGGCCTGTTCTCAGGCTTCTCCCAGGTCGCTCTTAGGCAGTGTTCAGCCTGCCGCTGGATCGTGCTGCGGATGCGCATCCTGGTGGTCGACGACGAACCGGCGGTGCGCAGCGCGCTCGAACGCGCGCTGCGGCTGGACGGCTACGAGGTGGCGCTGGCCGCCGACGGCCGCCAGGCGCTGGAGGCGCTGACGGGCGTCGCGCCGGACGCCGTCGTGCTCGACGTGCTGATGCCGGAGGTCGGCGGGCTGGAGGTCTGCCGGCGCCTGCGCGCCGCCGGGGACCGCACGCCCGTGCTGATGCTGACCGCCCGCGACCAGGTCGCCGACCGCGTCAGCGGCCTCGACGCCGGCGCCGACGACTACCTCGTCAAGCCGTTCGCGCTGGAGGAGCTGAGCGCACGGCTGCGGGCGCTGCTGCGGCGCACCGGCGCCGACGAGCGGGAGCTGCTGCGCTTCGGCGACCTGACGCTCGACCCGGTCGCGCACGAGGTCCACCGCGGCGAGCGCGCGATCGAGCTGACGCGGACCGAGTTCCTGCTGCTGGAGCTGCTGCTGCGCCACCCGCGCCAGGTGCTGCCGCGCAGCGTGATCTTCGAGCACGTGTGGGGCTATGACTTCGGCTCGACCTCGAACTCGCTGGAGGTCTACGTCGGCTACCTGCGGCGCAAGACCGAGGCCGGCGGCGAGCCGCGCCTGATCCACACGGTCCGCGGCGTCGGCTACGTGCTGCGCGAGCGATGACGCTGCGGCGCCGGTTCGCGCTCCTCGCCGCGGCCGCCGTCGCCGTGGCGATCGTGCTCGCCTCCGGGATCGTCTACGTCGTCGTGCGCGGGGAGCTGCGTGGCCGCCTCGACGCCGAGCTGCGGCAGGTCAGCGCGCCGACGAGACTGCGCTTCGCGCTCGGCGGTCCGCCGCCGCCGGGCGAGGGCGTGCGCAGAATGCGCGGCTTCGCGGCGCCGCGTGACGCGCTCGGGCTGCAGACGACCTACGTCGCCGCGGTCGCGGCGGACGGCACGCGCCTCTGGCCGCCGCCCGGCGAGGAGGGCGCGCCGGAGCTGCCGGTCGACAGCGCGACGAGGGCGGTCGCGAGCGGTGAGCGCGGCGCCTTCTTCTCCGACGCGCGCGTGGACGACACGCCCGTGCGGATCCTCACGACGCCGCTGGCGGAGGGCTTCGCGGCGCAGGTCGCGCGGCCGTTGACCGACGTCGACCGCACGCTCGACCGGCTGGCGCTCGTGCTGCTGCTCGTCAGCGCCGGCGGGATCGCGCTGGCGGCGGCGCTCGGGCGGCTGGTGGCGCGCACGGCGCTGCGCCCGGTCGGCCGGTTGACGGCGGCCGTCGAGCATGTGGGGGAGACGGGCGATCTGACGCGGCGGATCGACGTCGATCCGCGCGCGGGCGCAGACGCCGACGAGATCGCGCGGCTGGCGCGCTCGTTCAACACGATGCTGGCGGCGCTGGAGGCGTCGGTCGGGCGCCAGCGCCAGCTCGTCGCCGACGCCTCGCACGAGCTGCGCACGCCGTTGACGAGCCTGCGCACGAACATCGAGGTGCTGGCGCTGCCGGCCGGTCTGCCCGACGACGAGCGGCGGCGGCTGCTGAGCGACGTCGTCGAGCAGCTGGAGGAGCTGAGCGGCCTCGTCGGCGACCTCGTCGAGCTGGCGCGCGAGCAGGAGCCGGCGGCGGCGGTCGAGGACGTGCGGCTCGACCTGCTGGTGGAGGAGGCGGTCGCGCGGGCGCGGCGGCGGCCGGGCGCGCCGCTGTTCGCGACGGCGCTGGAGCCGTGCCTGGTGCGCGGCGTGCCGGCGCGGCTGGACCGCGCGGTCGCGAACCTGCTCGACAACGCGGCGAAGTGGAGCCCGCTCGGCGCGGAGGTGACGGTGGCGCTCAGCGCCGCGGGCGCGCTGACGGTCCGCGACCGTGGCCCGGGGATCGCCCCGGACGATCTGCCGCACGTCTTCGAGCGCTTCTACCGCGCGCCGGGTGCGCGCGGGATGCCAGGCTCCGGCCTCGGCCTCGCGATCGTGCGCCAGGTGGCGGAGCTGCACGGCGGCAGCGCGACTGCCGCCGCCGCGCCCGGCGGCGGCGCGCTGATGCGGCTGGAGCTGCCGGGGGAGTGGGTCGACGCTACGCCGCCACCGAGCGGACCGCTCGCCGCGTCACCGCCTCCGCCGCCCGCCGAGCTGGCCAGCGGTGGGCGAGGCGCAGGTGGCGATACGTCCACGAGAGCAGGTTGAACAGCACCGTCGCGACCTCGTCGACGGTCTCGTCCTGCTCGATCGCGAGCGTGCCGTCGGCGATCCCGTCGCGCAGCAGGGCCCGCAGCGGCTCGGTGAAGAGGGCGTTGGTCAGCACGCCGCCGGTGGCGCGCTCGTGGAAGATCTCGTCGCGCTCGGCGCTGTCGAGCGCGGCCAGCAGCGCAAGGTTCTGCTCGGTCACCGTGCAGAGCCCGTCGAGCGCGGTCGCGAGCCGCTCGCGGCCGCTGCCGGGCGCGGTCAGCGCCGGCCACAGCGCGCGGCGGTAGTCCTCCTGCAGCAGCTCGCCGAGGGCGGCGAGCACGTGCTCGCGGCGGACGCCGCGGCGGTGGAGCGTCATCCGCGAGACGCCGAGCGCGGCGGCCAGCCGCTCCATCGTCGCGGCCTCCCAGCCGCCCTGCTCGATCGCGTCGCGCGCCCGCCGCAGCGCGTCGGCGTCGGCGACGCTCACCACGACGCCTCGGCCCGCGCCATCCAGCGGTCGCCGACGCGATCGACGCGGACCGGCGTTGCGAACGTCCGCGACAGGTTGGCGCCGGTCAGCGTCGCATCGGCCGGCCCCGCGGAGACGACGGCACCGTCGCGCAGCAGCAGCGCGTGCGTCGTCGAGGAGGGCAGCTCCTCGACGTGGTGCGTGACGGTGACGGTCGCCGTCTCGGGCTCCTCGCGCGCGATCGTCGCGACGGCGCTCAGCAACGCCTCGCGTCCGGGCAGGTCGAGGCCGGTCGCCGGCTCGTCGAGCAGCAGCAGCGACGGGCGAGGCATCAGCGCGCGGGCGAGCAGCACGCGCTGGCGCTCGCCCTGGCTGCACGCGTCGTAGGGGCGGTCGGCGAGGGCGGCGCAGCCGAATCGCTCCAACAGCGTCGCGGCGCGTGCGCGCGTGGCGTCATCGACCGTCGCCTGCCGCAGCGCGATCGTGCCGGCGGCGCCGGTCAGCACGACCTCGCCGGCCGTCAGGCGCTGGCGGAAGGCGCGGCTCGTTCTCGCCTCGACGAGGCCGATGCGGGCGCGCAGCTCGCGCAGGTCGACCCGTCCGAGCCGCTGCCCGAGCACGTCGGCGGTGCCATCGCTGGGATGGTGGACGGCGGCTGCGACGTTCATCAGCGTCGTCTTGCCGGCGCCGTTGGCGCCGAGCAGCGCCCAGTGCTCGCCGGGCCGCACGGTCCAGTCGACGTCGCGCAGCAGATGGCGCTCGCGCCGCTGCTCGGCGTCCCAGCGCCACAGCGACACGCCGGCGAGATCGAGCGCAGGGGTCATTACGTCAGCGTAACAGTCTGATACATCAATGTAACGACACCACCCCGGAGGACCGTCATGTCGGGGGCCTCCAAGGGATGCTGGATGACGGCCCTCTCAGGAAGCGGCGCGCTTAGGCAGCCCTTAGGCGGTGATGAGGTTCGACTGAGGGTCGGATGAGTGGATGTGCGTCACGGGGTGGGCGAAGCTCATCAGCAGAACCCGCTCCGTCCAACTTCCCCCAAGTGCTGCAGTGCAGCGAGCGATTCCTCCCCTCCGCGAACGCCCGGTCCCCGCCGGGCGTTCGTGTTTCTGGGGGAAGGAGGCTCAGGCCGCGTGCTCGACGACCGAGGCGGGCGCCTCGACGTCGAAGATGCCCTGCGCGGTCTGCGCTGCACGGCGCGATGCCCGCGGCGCCGGCGGACCGTCCAGCTCGGCGTCGAAGGGGCGCCCGCTCGCCTGCACGGCCTCGGCCGCGATGACCGGCCGACGCTGCTCGACCCACAGCTCGCCCTCGCCGTCGTCCCACAGCTCCGCGTGACGGGCGCGCGGACCGGGCGCGACCGCTGCCGGCTCGCGGATTGGCGCCGGCTGCGGCGCCCGTCGCGGCTCGCTCTGCACCGCACCGGCTGCCCTCGCCGCCTGCGCGAGCGCGCGTGCGGCATCTCTCAGCTCGCTCTTGGAGTGCGAGGCCATCACCGCGAGGCGGAGGCCGGCGCCGTCGAGCGGCACCTGCGGCGGCAGCAGCGGCTGGGCGAAGACGCCGCGCTCCAGCGCCCGCTCGCAGCTGCGCAGCGCCGTCGCGGCGTCGCCGAGCGCGAGCGGCACGATCGGCGAGTGGCCGCTGCCCGGCACGTCGAAGCCGGCGGCGGCCAGCTCGCTGCGCAGCAGCGCGGCGTTCGCCTGCAGCTTCTCGACGCGGCGGGGCTGCTGCTCCAACAGCGTCAGCGCGGCGAGCGCGCCGGCGACGGCGGGCGGGGAAGGTGCGGTCGAGTGGATCAGCGAGCGGGCGGAGGTCGCGAGGTAGCGCGCCATCGGCTGGTCGCAGACGACGTAGGCGCCGTAGGAGCCGAGCGCCTTGCCGAGCGAGCCGATCACGACGTCGACGCCGTCTTCGCAGCCGGCCTCGGCGACGGCGCCGCGGCCGCCCGAGCCGAGCGTGCCGACGCCATGGGAGTCGTCGACGACGAGGCGCACGTCCCACCGCTCGGCCAGTTCGACCAGCTCGGGCAGCGGGGCGAGGTCGCCGTCGCGCGCGAAGACGCCGTCGGTGACGATCAGCGCGCCGCGGCCCTCGGCCTCGCGCAGCCCCCATTCGAGATGCTCGACGTCGCCGTGCTCGTAGATGAAGACGTCGGCGCGCGACAGCCGGCAGCCGTCGACGACGGCGGCGTGGTTCAGCTCGTCGGAGAAGACGACGTCGCCGGCGCGCGCGAGCGAGGAGACGACGCCGACGTTGGCGAGGTAGCCGGAGCCGAACAGCAACGCCGCCTGGCGGCGCTGGAAGGCGGCGAGCCGCTCCTCGAGCCGGCGGTGGATCGTCATCGTGCCGGAGACGAGGCGCGAGCCGCCTGCGCCGACGCCCCAGCGCATCGCGGCGTCGGCCGCGGCCTCGCGCACCGCCGGATGGTCGGCGAGGCCGAGGTAGTTGTTCGAGCACAGCAGCAGGACCGGCTTGCCGTCGAGCACGACCCGCGGCCCCTGGGGTCCGCTGACGAGCCGCATCCGGCGGGAGAGCCCGAGCTGCTCCAGTTCGTCCAGTCGTGCCTCGATCTCGATCATCGCAAGGGCGAGGTTATGGACACCGTCGGACGGCACTTTTCCCGCACGTAGCGGGAAAGTTCGTGACTGGCGTCGCGAGTCGAACCCCTGTTCGCAAAGGACGAGTCTCACGGTCGACCTGAGCCTGAGCTTCTGCCCTCTCTGGCCGAATGTTTCAGTGGTCAGCGCGCCATCACGGCGATCCCACACTTGCTGTGCCAGATCCACGTTGGAAGGATCAAAACACCGGGAACTGGCTGGAGGTAGGAGATGGCCGAGCAACGCGTCGAGGCACCGACCGGGGCATGGGCGCAGCGGTATGACCGAGCGGCGGGGGAGCTGCTCGACGACAGAGTGGTGGCGGCGGCGCAGTTCATGCGCCCGCGCGGCTGGAGGGCCTTCGGGCACGCGCTGTCCGACGGCCCGGTGGGGCTCGTGCAGCGCGCCTGCGGGCGTCCGCGGTCGGTGCGATTGCCGCAGGCGGTGCTGGTCGCCGTGACGGGCGAGCGGGTGCATCTGCTGAAGGCGCGCACGGAGCCCGGGCACGGTCCGGTGCCACACCCCACGAGCATGCTGGCGGCATGGGAGCGGGCGGCGATCGACATCGACGCCGCACCCGCCGACGGCGGCACGCGGCTGACGATCGCGCCCGAGCAGGGGCCGAGCGTCGAGCTGTACGGCCCGCCGGACGTGCTGACCGAGCGGGTCGTGGAAGCGCTGGCGAAGACCGGCTAGCGGAGGTCGGGCGCGCGGCGCGGCGCGCCCACCCGGGCGCGCGCTCGCTCAGCGCCCGCGCCAGGCCGGCGGGCGCTTCTCGGCGAAGGCGGCGAGGCCCTCGCGCAGGTCGTCCGAGAGGAACGCCTCGCGGCGCGCGGCGTCGAGCTTGGCGGCCGTCATGTCGTCGAGCGCGCCCGCGGCCGCGCAGACGGCGGCGATCGCGGCCTTGTTGCCGCGCAGCGACAGCGGCGCGTTGGCGGCGATCTCGCGCGCCAGCGCCAGCGCCGCGTCGGGCAGTTGCTCGGCCGGCACGACCTCGTTGACGAGCGCCCAGCGTTCGGCCGTCTCGGCGTCGATGCGGCGGCCGGTGAGGAACAGCTCGCGCGTGCGAGCGGCGCCGATCGCGGTCACGAAGCGGTTGATCCCGCCGTGGTTGTAGACGACGCCGAGCTTCGCCGGCGGCATCCCGAGCTGCACGCCGGCGGCGGCGATTCGCAGGTCGCAGGTGATCGCCAGCTCCAGGCCGCCGCCGATCGCGTAGCCGTTGAGCGCGGCGACGACGGGATAGGGGTAGTCGGCGACGGCGGCCAGCGCCGCCTGGAAGGGGTGGCCGCCGCTGTCGTCGTACCCCTCGGAGGTGAGCGCGCCGATGTCGTAGCCGGCGCAGAAGGAGCGGCCCTCGCCGGTCAGCAGCACGCAGCGGGCGTCCAGCGACGCGAACGTCTCGGCCAGCGCCGCCAGCAGCGGGGCGTCGAGCGCGCCGCGCTTGGCGGGGTTTGAGATCGTCAGCCGCGCGACGCCGGGCGCCGGCTCGTCGAGCAGCAGCCGGCCGCCGGCCGGCTCCGAAGCGCCCGCGGACATCTACTCGAGCACGATCAGCGTGTCGCCCTCGGAGACCGCCTGGCCCTCGGCGCAGCGGATCTCCTTGACGGTGCCGGGATCCTCCGCCTCGACCGGCATCTCCATCTTCATCGACTCGAGGATCACGACCGTGTCGCCCTCGTCGATCGTGTCGCCGACCTCGACTTCGACTCTCCAGACGGTGCCGGTGATGTGAGCCTCGACGTCAGCCATGGGACCTCCTGGAAGATGCGCAAATGGGGAACGGCGCCGCAGTCGGCCCCGCGGGGCGCCAGAATAGCCGCCGCACGTGATGTCCGACGACGCTTCCCCCCACACGCCTGAGCCCACCCCGACGGTCGGGCGCCCGCCGGTCGTGCTGATCGCCGCGCACGACGAGGCCGACCGCCTGCCGGCGACGCTCGCGGCGCTGCGCGAGGTCTTCCCCGGCGTGCGCGTCGTCGTCGCCGACGACGGCTCGGCCGACGGCACCGCCGAGGTCGCCGCCGCTCACGGCGCCGAGGTCGTGCGCAGCGAGCGCAACGTCGGCAAGGGCGGGGCGGCGACACTCGGCGCGCAGCGGCTGCTGGCGCTTGCGCAGGAGCCCGACCCGCCGGTCGTGTTGCTGTGCGACGGCGACCTGGCGACGAGCGCCAGCGCGCTGGCGCAGCTGGTCGAGACGGTCGCGCGCGGCGACGCCGACCTCGCCGTCGCCGCCTTCGCGCGCCGCGTCGGCGGCGGCTTCGGGCTCGCGGTCGGCTTCGCGCACTGGGCGATCAGACGGCGCTGCGGCCTCGACACGATCGCGCCGATCTCCGGCCAGCGCGCGCTGCGCGCCGACCTGCTGCCCGCGGTCGTGCCGTTCGCGCCGCGCTTCGGGATGGAGATCGGGATGACGGTCGACGCCGTGCGCGCCGGCTACCGCGTGCGCGAGGTCGAGCTGCCGTTGACCCACCGCGCGACCGGCAAGACGCTGCGCGGCTTCCTGCACCGCGGCCGGCAGCTGAGGGACTTCGTCGCGGTCTACGTCGCGCGGCGGTAGCGGCGCGCCAACACGCGGCGGCCCGGCGCGCCGCTCAGCGCTCGCAGTGCGCCAGCGCAGCGGCGTAGAAGCGCAGGTAGTCGCGCATGTGCGCGCGCCAGTAGCCGCCCTCGTGGGCGCCGGGCCAGGTGCGGGCCCGCACGTCGGCGCCGCCGTCGCGCAACGCGCCCGCGAAGGCGTCGATGCCGGGGCGGAAGGGATCCTCGCCACCGCTGTCGAGCCACAGCGGCAGGTCGCGCCACGACGCCTCGCCGGAGTGGGCGGCGGCGATCAGGTCGTGCGCGGCGAAGTCCTCGGCGTCGTCGAAGGCGCCCGCCGCCGTCTCGCCGGCGCTCTGCCACAGCGCGGGGGAGTGGCCGCCGACCGCGCAGAAGCGGCCGGGTGCGCGCCGCGCGAGGTCGTAGGCGCCGAAGCCGCCCATCGAGATGCCGCCGATCGCGATCCGCCGCGGGTCGGCGTGGAGGCGGCGGACGGCGGCCGGGATCGCCTCCTCCAGCACGTAGCGGCCCCAGGCGCCGTCGGCGCGGTCATGCCAGTAGGAGGCCTCGCCGCCGTCGGGGAAGACGATCGCCGGAGCGCGGTCGCCGAGCGCGTGCAGCGCGGCGAACAGCTCGTCGGAGAGGTTGGAGTCGGCGCCGTCCTCGCCGCGGCCGTGCAGGAAGACGAGCAGCGGCCGGCCGCGCGCGCCGCCGGCCGGCGCCACGTAGGTCTGCTTCAGCGCGCGGCCGGCGACGGCGTCGCTGCGCAGCTCCGCGTGCGTGACGGAGGCGCCCCGCGGGTCGTAGCCGCGGACGACGTCGCGCAGTGCGCCGACGGCGAGCACCGCCGCGACCGCGACCACGCCCAGCGCCAGCAGCGCGACCAGCCGCCGCCGCGCGACGACGCTCACGCGCCGGGTGCTGCGCCCGCGTCCGCGCCGTTCGCGGTCGCCCGCGCGCCGCCCGCCTCCGCGCCGCTCCCGCCCGCGTGGAAGATGCCGCGGCCGGCCGCGTACTCCTCGACGTGCGCCGCGATCCCGCGCAGCTGCACGTCGAGCTGGAACTCGAAGCGCTCGTCCTCGGTCGCGCCGATCCGCGTCAGGTCGTCGATCATGCCGGTGATCGTCGGGAAACGCGCGGGCGGCAGCGTGGCGAAGTAGCTGCCGACCTGCTCGTGGTAGTGCTGCGCCTGCTCCGGGGAGCCGATCCGCTGCTCCTCGATCGCCTCCTCGTAGGCGACGGCGCCGACGAACAGCGCGAGCAGGTCGAGCGCGTAGGAGGCGATCGGTCCCGGCACGCCGCCGACGCTCAGGATCGCCAGCATCGCCTCGGCGCCGGCGAGCCCGTTGGGGCCGGTCGGGACCTTCCCGAGCGTCACGTAGGCGATGTCCCTGTGGGCGGCGAGCACGCGCCGCAGCGTGCGCAGCACCTCCTTCAACGGCGTCTGCCAGTCGTCGGGGTCCGGTCTCGGGAACTCGATCTCGCCGAGCACCCGGTCGAGCAGCTCGTCGAGCAGCTCCTCCTTGTCCGCGACGTGCTGGTAGAGCGACGCCGGACCGGTGTCGAGCCGCTCGGCGATTCGCCGCATCGAGATGCCGGCGAGGCCCTCTTGGTCGAGGATCGCCTGGGCGGCGTCGAGCACGGCCTCGCGCGTCAGCGGCGCCTTCTGCGCCGGGCGTCTCGCTCTGCGGCGCTTCCAGGGGGGATCGGGGATCGGAGCGGTTGACACGAACAGTGATTGTACGCTAGAACAGTGTTCGAGTAAAAAAACAGTGTTCGAACTTGGACGAACACCGTTCCACCCGCCGTCCGAACCGCGATCGAATCACGAGGCCCCCGTGACATCCACCGAAACAGCTCCAACCGCCGCGCCCGCCGCTCCGCCAGGACCCGCCGCCGGCCATCCCAAGCGCTGGCTGATCCTGTTCGTCGTGCTCGCCGTCGAGTGCATGGACCTGCTCGACGGCACGATCGTCAACGTCGCCGCGCCGTCGATCAGCGCCGAGCTGCACGCCTCCTCGGCGGCGCTGCAGTGGATCGTCGGGGGCTACGCGCTGGCGCTCGCCGTCGGGCTCGTGCTCGGCGGCCGCCTCGGTGACCTCTACGGCCGCCGTCGTCTCTTCATCGTCGGCATCGTCGGCTTCACGGCCTGCTCGCTGCTGTGCGGGATCGCACCGAGCACCGGCGTGCTGGTCGCCTTCCGGCTGCTGCAGGGCGCCGCCGCGGCGCTGATGATCCCGCAGGGCTTCGGGATCATCCGCTCGGCCTTCTCGACCGAGGAGCTGCCGAAGGCGTTCGGCCTCTTCGGTCCCGTCATCGGTCTTTCGGCCGTGCTCGGCCCGATCGTCGGCGGCGCGCTCGTCGACGCCGACCTGTTCGGGACCGGCTGGCGGCTGATCTTCCTCGTCAACCTGCCGCTCGGGATCGTCGCGGTCGCCGGCGCGGTCGCGCTGCTGCCGGAGTCGAGAACGCCCGGCGTGAGCCGGCTCGACGGCGTCGGCGCGGTGCTCGTCGCGGCCGCCGTCGGCCTGCTGATCTACCCGCTGATCCAGGGCCGCGAGCTCGACTGGCCGGCGTGGACCTTCGCGATGATGGCCGCCAGCGGCGTCTTGTTCGTCGTCTTCGGGCTGCACGAGCGCGCCCGCGAGCGCGCCGGCCGCGACCCGCTCGTCACGACGAGCATCTTCGCCAAGCGCGCCTACACCAGCGGCGCCTTCGTGCTGCTGCTGTTCTTCGCCGCGATGATGGGCCTGATGCTGGTGCTGACGCTCTATCTCCAGCTCGGCTTGCACTTCAGCGCGATCCACGCCGGCCTCACACTCGTGCCGCAGTCGCTTGGGATGGCGGTCGGCGCCGGCGTCGGCGGCGCGCTGCTGGTGCCGCGCTTCGGCCGCCACGTGCTCCACCTGGGGCTGCTGCTGATGGCCGTCGGGATGGTGGCGCTGCTGGCCGTCGTCAACCACAACGGGCTCGAGGTCACGAGCATGCAGCTGGCCGGCCCGCAGCTGCTCGCCGGGTTCGGCATCGGGCTCGTCGTCGCGCCGCTGTTCAGCCTCATCCTCGCCGCCGTCGGCGACGAGGAGGTCGGTTCGGCCTCCGGCGCTCTCAACGCGATCCAGCAGCTCGGCGCCGCCGTCGGCATCGCCGTCATCGGCACCGTCTTCTTCACCGTGCTCGGCGACGACGGCTTCACGGACGCGTTCGAGCGGGTCGTGATCTGGGTGCTGGCGTTGATCGCGGCGGCGGCGCTGCTGGCGCTGCTGCTGCCGATACAGCCGCGCGAGGAGGAGGTGCATTGAGCGGCGTTCTCAGCGCCCGCGCCGGGCGCGCCTCCGCGCCCGGCGCGGCGCTAAGGTTCGCGCGATGGCCGACCACGATCCGAGACTGTCGAGCATGAAGGCGCAGGTCTACAAGGACTCGCGCGAGAAGGACTACTTCGACAAGTTCCACCAGCGGGCGCGGACGACCGACCCCAACTGGGTCTACGAGGCCGTCCGCACAGTCACCGTCCTGTGGGGGCTGAGCGCGTTCCGCATGCGCGGCTACCACTCCGAGCGCGTGCCGAACGAGGGCGCCGTGATCCTCGCCCCCAACCACGCCTCGTTCATGGACCACTTCTTCGTCGGCGCCTTCATCCGCCGCCGCGTCCGCTTCATGGCGAAGTCGCAGCTGTTCAAGAAGCCGGGCGAGTGGATCTTCTCGCCCGGCGGCGTCTTCCCGGTGCGGCGGGGCGCCTTCGACGAGGACGCCTTCCAGACGACCTACTCGATCCTCGAGCGCAGAGGGACGCTGGTGATGTACTGCGAGGGCGGTCGCTCGCGCGACGGCAAGGTCAGCGACCGCGCCCGCCCCGGCATCGGCCGGATCGCGCTGCAGTCAGGCGCGCCGATCGTGCCGGCCGCGATCTACGGCTCGGTCAGAGTGCGCAACTGGAAGAAGCTCCAGTTCCCGAAGGTGATCGTCCTGTACGGAGAGCCGATGCGCTGGGAGCCGGTCGACAGACCGACGCGCGAGCAGCAGCAGGAGGTCGCCGACGCCGTGCTGACGGAGATCAAGGCGCTCTACGCGCAGATCGAGCAGCTCGGCCCCAAGGGCGTCGCCAGACGCGCGCGCGAGGAGCGCCGCGCGGTCAAGCCGGCGCTCGGCTGAGCACGCCCGCCGGCCCCGCGGAGGCCGACACGTGCACGTTGGCCGCGGACGGTGCTCCGCCCGCGGCCATCGCACGTTCCCCCGCCGGTAATTCGCCAGAACCCGGCAGGAAGTTGCAAGCGCCCTGCGTCAACACGTCGCAGGAGCGCGGCACGTTCCCCCCGCTCAGCTGCCCCGCTCGCAGGAGACGCGATCGTCCCTGCCCGGGCCGCCGTTGCAGGTGTCGCGGCCGGCCGCGCCCCACAGCTCGTCGTCGCCCTTGCCGCCGCTGAGCACGTCGTCGCCCGTCGCGCCCATCAGGCGGTCGTCGCCGGCGCCGCCGCCGCCGCCGGCGAATCGGTCGGCGCCCTCGTCACCGCGCAGGAAGTCCTCCCCGGCGCCGCCGTCGAGCAGGTCAGCGCCCGCGTGGCCGACGATGCGGTCCTCGCCGGCCGCGCCGAAGCCGCGGTCGTCGCCCGCGCCTCCTTGCAGCTGGTCGTCGCCGCCGAGGCCGCAGATCGTGTCGTTCCCCTCGCCGCCGAAGACGAAATCGTCGCCGTCGGTCCCCTGGACGTTGTCCTGACCTGGCTCGGCGACGATCGTCGCGGCCTTCCCGTCGCAGGTCGGGGCGGGCGTCTGCGCGCCGGCGCCCGCGGCCGCGAGCGCGGCCACGACGGTCAGCAGCGCGAGTGCACTGCGCGGCATGGTTGATCTCCTTGTCGGTTCCATCGAGGAGACCAGCCTCCCGCGCACCGGCCCGCGCGCCATCGGGGGCGCACCTGAGCCGGGACCCTGAACGGCCGCGCTACGCGTACTGAGGTTCCAGCGTCGCCCACGCCGCGGCGTCGTGACCGGGGATCGCGAGTGCGCTCGGCGTCAGCCGCAGGTAGTGCGCGATCTCCCCGCGCGAGCGGCGGTAGTGGTGCTCGTCGTGCAGTTCGAGCGGCATCGCGCCGTCGCGCAGGGCCGCCCACGTGTAGGCCGCGTCGCCGACCAGCAGCAGTTCGCGCTCGCGCAGCCGCAGCAGCACCGACTGGTGGCCGGCGGTGTGGCCGGGAGTCGACAGCAGTCGCACGGAGCCGTCGCCGAACAGGTCGAACGACTGGCCGAAGCTGGCGAACGAGTCGATCGAGGGCGCGCCGTAGTCGATCTCGCGCCAGTCGAAGGCGTGGTCGAACTGGCGGCCGTGGTAGCCCTGGCGCCAGCCGCCCGCGGAGGCCGCCGCCCACTCGCGCCGGTCGACGACGAAGGTCGCGGCGGGGAACTCCGGCACGCCGCCAGCGTGGTCTATGTGCAGGTGGGTCATCACGACGGTGCGCACGTCGGTCGGCGCGATCCCGCGCGCCTCCAGCTGCGCCGCGACCGTCTGCTCGCGCGTCATCCGCACGCGGTACAGCAGCCGCGCCGCGCGGCCCATGTTGATCGTGGGATCGTCGGCGGCACTGCCGTGGAAGCCGGTGTCGACCAGCAGCGGGCCGGCGGTCGGGTGCTCGACGAGGAAGGCGGGGACCGGCAGCCACTCCCAGTTCGCGCGGCGGCCGAAGAGGATCCCGGCGCGGTCGCGCAATCCGCCGAAGCGGCCCTCGCGGCGTGCCAGCATCGCCGGCGGCGAGCCCAGCTCCCCGGCCAGCAGCGGCGTCAGCCGCACGGTCGCCTCGGCGCTGCCATCCGGGAGCGCGTGCGTGAGCGGCTTGGGCTCGGTCGCGACGGCCATCGGCGCGAGCCTACCCGCACGCGCGGAGGGCACCGCACCCGCTTCCGGAGCGGAGCGCGGCGCCGTGCTCGCCGGGTACGCTGCGCGGCGCATGGATCCGACCGCGCTGCTCCGCCCCGGCCTGCTCGACGGCCGCACGATCGCGCTCGGCGGCGGCGGTCCGTTCGGGCCCGCGCTGGCGGAGCTGGGCGCGACGCCGGCGACGCTGCCGCTGACGCTCGACGAGGACGATGCGGCCTCCCACGCGCGGGCGGCCGTGACCGCGCACGGCGCGCTCGACGCGCTCGTCCACGACCTGCGTCCGGCCTTCGGCAGCGGCGGCGACGACGGACTGGGGGCGACGCTCGACGGCGCCTGGGTGACGATCCGCGCCGTCGCCAACGCCGCCTGGATCGAACCGGCCCGCGCCGGCAAGGTCGTGCTCGTCGCCCCGCCGCCGCGCGGGGCAGAGGACCCGCAGGCGGATGGCGTCCGCGGCGCCGCCGAGAACATCGCCCGCACGCTCTCGATCGAGTGGTCGCGCTTCGGCATCCGCACGGTCGCGATCACACCCGGCGCGCGCACGACCGACGGCGAGCTGGCCGCGTTGGCCGCCTACCTCGTCTCGCCGGCCGGCGACTACTTCTCGGGCGCGCGACTGGCGCTCGGCGAGGTCGCCGAGACGCCCTCAGCCGGCTGAGACGCGTCGCCGCCCGCGCCCGGCTCGCCGCCGAGCGGCGCGATCTGCAGCGGGCCCTGCTCGTGGTCGAGCTGAAGCGTCGCGTGGTGCAGCTCGAACTGCTCGTCGAGCATCGTCGCCAGCTCCAACCGCAGCGCGCGCAGGTCGAGCCCCGCTCTGGCGACGACGTGCGCCGACAGCGCCGGGAAGCCGGAGGTGACCTCCCAGACGTGCAGGTCGTGGACCTCGACGACGCCGTCGTGACGGGCCAGCGCCATCCCGATCTGCTGCGGGTCGAAGCCCTCCGGCGCCGCCTCCAGGAAGACGCGCGCGCTCGCCTTCACGAGGCTCGTGCCGGCGAGGAACATCGAGCCGGCGACGAGCAGCGAGGCGAGCGGATCGGCGCGCTCGAAGCCGGTCAGCAGTATCACCGCGCCGGCGATCGCGGTCGCGATGAAGGCGTAGAGGTCGGTGAGGATGTGCTGGAAGCTGCCCTCGACGTTGAGGCTCTCGCGGTTGGCGCGCGCCAGCACCCAGGTCGCGGCGAGGTTCACGAAGATGCCGACGACGGCGACGATCAGCACCAGCCCGCCCTCGACGGCGGGCGGGTCGAACAGGCGGCGGATCGCCTCGTAGGTGATCCACGCGCCGAGCAGCAGCAGCGTGATGCCGTTGGCCTGCGCGCTGAGGATCTCGACGCGGCCGAAGCCATAGGTCATCGCGCCTCTCGCCGGCCGTCTGGCGATCCGCAGCGCCAGCAGCGACAGCGCCAGCGCGGCGGCGTCGGTCAGCATGTGCGCCGCGTCGGAGAGCAGCGCCAGCGACGAGGCGACGACGCCGACGACGACCTCGACCGACATGAAGGCGAGGATCAGCGTCAGCGCGATCTTCAGCGCACGGGCGTCTCTGACCGCTCCGTGACCGTGGGAATGCCCGTGTTCGTGGCCCATCGCGGCACATCGTACGCTCCCGCACGTGCGCGCCCTGACAGCGTTCCGCGGCTCGGCCCCGTAACCTAGGGCTGAATGAACGCGAACCTCCTCCACTGCCTGGTCGAGATCCCGAAGGGCAGCCGAAACAAGTACGAGTGGGACGAAGAGCTCGGTGCGATCAAGTTCGACCGCTTCCTCTTCTCGTCCGTGGTCTATCCGACCGACTACGGCTTCATCCCCGAGACGCTCGGTGAAGACGGCGATCCACTCGACGCGATGGTCTGCGTCTCCGAGCCGACCTTCCCCGGCTGCGTCATCCCCGTCAAGCCGATCGCGCTCTTCAAGATGCGCGACGACAAGGGGATCGACGACAAGGTGCTGTGCGTGCCGCTCGAGGATCCGAACTGGAACTGGATGAACGAGCTCGACGACCTCTCGCTGCCGCTGCGCGACGAGATCTCGCACTTCTTCTCGATCTACAAGACCCCCGAGGGCAAGGTCGTCAAGGTCGACGGCTGGTTCCCGAGAGAGGCCGCGATCGAGGTCATCAGAGAGTCGCACCAGCGCTGGAAGGACCAGCAGGACAAGCGCGCCAAGGCCCTCCAAAAAGGGTGAACCTGATGCCGGGGAGTGATGCGCTCGCCTCACTGCGGGCGCAGTTCCCGGTCGTCGAACGGCTCGCGTATCTGAACGCGGGCACCAACGGGCCGATCGCTCGCGCCGCCACGGAGGCCGTGCGCGCGCAGGCTGAGCTGGAGGAGCGCGAGGGCCGCGGCGCGATGCCGTTCTTCGCCGCCTTCCAGGAGCGGATGGAGCAGCTGCGGGCCGGCTACGCCGCCTACCTGAACGCCGCCCCCGCCGACGTCGCGCTGACGACGTCGACGACCGACGGCGTCAGCCGCGTGCTGCTCGGGCTCGCCTTGAGACCCGGCGACGAGATCCTCACCAGCGACGAGGAGCACCCCGGCGTCTACGGGCCGCTCGTCGCCCAGCGCGAGCGCGGCGTCGCCGTCCGCACCGCGCCGCTGGCCGACCTGGCCGACGCGATCGGCCCCAGCACGCGCCTCGTCGTCTGCTCCCATGTCAGCTGGCGCAGCGGTGCCTACGCGCCGACGGCCGCGCTCGCGGCCGCGCCGCCGCTGGTGCTGCTCGACGGCGCCCAGGGCGTCGGTGCCGTGCCGACCGACGTGACCGCGCTCGGCGCCGACTTCTACGCCGGAGCGGGCCAGAAGTGGCTGTGCGGCCCGTCCGGCACGGGCATGCTGTGGATCGACCCGGCCGCGCGCGAGCGGCTGACGGTGCCGAGCCCCGGCTACCTCAACCTCGCCGACGCCAACGCCGGCCTCGACGCCGTCGCGCGCGACGACGCGCAGGCGTTCGACACGCCGACGCTCGCGAGCCTCGCCCCGGTCCACGCCGTCGCGATGCTGGAGCTGTTCGAGGCGACCGGCTGGGCGGCGATCCACCGCCACGCCCACGACCTCGCCGAGCTGGCGGCCGACAAGCTGCGCGAGCGCGGCCGCGAGCTGCTGGAGCGCGACCGCACGACGCTGGTGACGTGGCGCGAGCCGAACGCTCCGGACCGCTCCGAGCAGCTCGCGCAGGCCGGCGTGATCGTGCGCTTCCTGCCGGGCGAGGACATCCTGCGCGCCTCGTTCGGCGGCTGGAACGACGAGCGGGACCTCGAGCGCCTGCTCGAGGCCCTGCCCGCCTGAAGCAGGACCTGCGTCAGGTCGTCATCCCGGTGAACAGCCCGCCGGTGACGTTCAGCACCTGCCCGTGGACGTAGTTCGACCACGGCGAGCAGAGGAAGAAGACGCCGCCGGCGGCCTCCTCGGGCTTCGCCGAGCGTCCGATCGGGATCAGCATCTGCGACATGCCGCGCAGCTGGTCGGGGATCCCGAGCTGGACCTCCTCGCCGTCGATCGTCATCTTGTTGGCCTCGTCCTTGGACTGCGTCAGGCGCGTGTCGATGAAGCCGAACGCGACCGCGTTGCAGTTGATCTTGAACTGGCCCCACTCCTTCGCCAGCGTCTTCGTGAGGCCGACGACGGCCGACTTCGCGGCCGAGTAGTTGGCCTGCCCGGCGTTGCCCATCGTGCCGGAGGTGGAGGAGACGTTGACGATCTTGCGGAAGACCTCGACGCCCTGCTCGCGCTCGGCCTTCGCCGGCTCGCGCAGGTGCGGCGCGGCGGCGCGCACGACTCTGAACGGGACGGTGACGTGGATGTCGAGCATCCGCTGCCACCAGTCGTCGCTCAGCTTGTGGACCGGCCCGTCGAGCGTGTAGCCGGCGTTGTTGACGATGATGTCGATTCTGCCCCAGGCGTCGATCGCCGTCTGGACCAGTCTGTCGGGCGCGTCGCCCTTCGTCAGGTCGCCGGCGAAGACGGCCGTCTCGCCCGCGATCTCCGACGCCGTCTGCTGCGCGACGTCGCCGTCGAGGTCGTTGATCAGGACGCTCGCGCCCTGCGCCGAGAGCAGCTCCGCCGTCGCGCGCCCGATGCCGCGCGCGCTGCCGGTGACGATCGCGACCTTGCCGTCGAGAACTCCCATGCACATCTCCTTGATGACCGTGTTCGGTGTGAGAAGCGGCGGCGGACTCTACGTCCGCCGCCGCGTGATGGACGCCGGTCGGGCGGACCCGCTCACAGCCCCATCGTCTTGCCGAGGATCTCCTTCATCACCTCGTCGGTGCCGCCGCCGATCGGGCCGAGGCGGAGGTCGCGCACGGCGCACTCCAGCAGCGGCTCGGCGTGCTCGCCCGCGTCGAAGTGAACCTGCAGGCAGCTGTCGGCGGCGAGGTAGGCGGCCCGCTGGGTCGCCAGCTTCGCCATCGTCACCTCTCTCACGCAGTCGGCGCCGGCGAGGTGCAGGCGCAGCGCGTGGTAGGTCAGCGCGCGGCCGACCTCCAAGGTCGTCGCGACCTCGGCGACGCGGTGGCGCGAGGACTGGCTGACGCGGGTGCCGCGGCCGGCCCGTGCGCGCAGGAAGTCGACCGTCCGCTCCAGCACCAGCTCGACGGCTCCGAGCGCGCCGAGCGACATCATCAGCCGCTCCCAGGCGAAGTTGACCATGATCAGCTTGAAGCCGCCGTGCAGCTCGCCGAGCAGGTTCTCCTCCGGCACGAAGATGTCGTCGAAGGCCAGCTCGGCGGTGTCGGAGGCGTGCCAGCCGAGCTTCTCGATCGGGCTCGACGCGAAGCCCTCGCCGCGTTCGATCAGCAGGAAGGAGATGCCGCCGTGGCCGCCCTCGGGCTTCGTTCGCACGGCGGTGACGACGAAGTCGGCCCGCATCCCGTTGGTGATGAACAGCTTGGCGCCGTTGACGACGAAGCCGCCGTCGACGCGCTCGGCGCGCGTGCGCAGCGCGGCGACGTCGGAGCCGGCGTCGGGCTCGGTGATGCCGAGCGCGGCGATCTTCTCACCGCGGATCCCGGGGGTGAGGAAGCGCTCGTGCTGGTCGGGCGTGCCGAACTTCCAGACCGGCGGCAGCGCGATCCCGGCATGCGCGCCGATCCCGGCGCCGAGGCCGCCGGAGCCGCTGCGCGCCAGCTCCTCGGCGAAGACGGCGGCGCCGACGGGGTCGCCGCCGCCGCCCAGCTCGGCGGGGAACTTCAGCCCGACCCAGCCGGCCTCGCAGCAGCGCCGCAGCGCGCTGTCGGGGAAGGAGCGGGCGGCCTCCCACGCAGCCGCGTGCGGCGCCAGCTCGGCGGCGACGAACGCCCGCATCTCCGCCCGCAGCGCGACGTGCGCGTCGGTCAGCGGCGGCAGCGGGCGCGCCGCCGTCGCGCCGCCCGCCCCGGTCCGCGAGAGCAGATCGCCGCTCACCGGCGCGTCTCGCTCCCGTCGTCCTCGACCTTCACACCATCCCGCTCGACGTAGCCGTCCTTGCCGCCGACGCAGAGGTAGATCGCGTCGCCGTCGCCGACGTTCTTCAGCCGCCGCACCGTTCTCGGCGCGACGCGCGCCAGGCCGCCGGGGCCCAGCTCGTGCGTCGTGCCGTCGCCGAAGGTGATCGCGATCCGCCCGCTGTGGACGAAGTACGTCTCCTCCTGCTGCTCGTGATAGTGGTTGTTGGTGTCGTAGCCGGGCGGCAGCACGATCGCGTTGATGCCGAAGGCGGTGACGCCGAGCGGTCTGCGGATCTTGCGGAAGCCCCAGCCCTCGCCGAGGTCGTCGATGCTGCCGACCGAGTAGTCCTCGCTGCTGACGATGCCGTTCTCGCTCATCGCGCCGCGCCCCGATCAGAGGCCGTAGGAGCGGCCGATGACGTCGAGCATGATCTCGTCGGTGCCGGCGCCGATGCGGTTGAGCCGCATGTCGCGCCAGACGCGCTCGATCCCGTACTCGGTCATGTAGCCGGCGCCGCCGTGGATCTGGATGCACTCGTCGGCGACCTCGACGGCGATCCGCGCCGCGTGCAGCTTCGCCATCGAGATCTCGCGCACCGGGTACTCGCCGTTGTTGAAGCGCCACGCGGTCGTGTAGACCATCTGCCGCGCCGACTCGATCTTCGTCGCCATCTCGGCGAACTTGTGGCGGGTGACCTGGAACTTGCCGATCTGGCGGCCGAAGGCCGTCCGCTCGAGGGCGTACTGGAGCGTCTTGTCGAAGGCGAGCTGGGCGCCGGCGACGCAGCCGGCGGCGCCGATCAGGCGCTCGCCCTGCAGCTCCCACATGATGTGGTAGAAGCCCTTGCCGACCTCGCCGAGCACGGCGTCGGCGGGGACGCGCACGTCCTGGAAGGCGAGCAGCGCGGTGTCGGAGGCGTGCATCCCGAGCTTCTCGAGCTTCTTCTCGCGGATCACGCCGGGCGCGTTCATGTCGACGATGAAGACGGTGTAGCCGTCGTAGCCGGCCTCTCTGTCGCCGGTCTTCGTCATCAGCACGATGAAGTCCGCGCGCAGGCCGTTGGTGATGTAGGTCTTGGAGCCGTTGATGACCCAGTCGTCGCCGTCGCGCACGGCGCGCGTCTTGATGCCGGCGACGTCGGAGCCGGCGTCGGGCTCCGTTATGCCGATGCAGGCGATCTTCTCGCCGCGCATCGCGGGGGCGAGGTACTGCTGCTTCTGCTCCTCGGTGCCGAACGCGAGGATCGGCGGGGTCGCCATGTCGGTGTGGACGGCGACGCCCATCGCGAGGCCGCCGGAGTGCGCGCCGGCCATCTCCTCGGCGAGCACGAGGTTCGCGTAGTAGTCACCGCCCTGTCCGCCGTACTCCTCCGGCACGGACAGGCCGAGGAAGCCGAGCTCGCCCATCCGCTGGATGACGGAGTCGGGGAAGGTCGTCTGCTCCCACTCCTCGGCGTGCGGCGCCAGCTCCTTGGCGACGTAGCGGGCGATCGACTCGCGCAGGCGGTCGTGCTCCTCGGTGAAGATGAAGTGCTTGCGCTGGGCGCCGAAGTCGGGCTTCAGCACGTTCTCGGCGGTGGCCATGACACGTCTCCTCGGGTGCGCGTTTGGCGGGCAACGAAAGTGAACAGTAGGACTTCCTACTTTCAGCTGCGCCGATACTCGCCGACCTGCGCCCGAAACGCAAGCGGCCCGGCCACCGCGAGGGTGACCGGGCCGCTGGAAGCGCTGATCTGACGGTCGGTCAGGCGACCTTGAAGGAGCGCACCTTGCTGTGCACGTGGCAGCCTCTGACGCGGCAGTCGATGTGGAAGACCTGCCAGTAGTACGTGCCCGGCGCCTGCATGAACCAGGTCGGGAACGAGTAGTTCTCGGGCTTGTAGACGAAGCCGTACTTGCCCTTCCGTCTCATGCTCGAGAAGGTGCCGCTGCCTCTGGTCTGCTTGAGGTCGCCGCGTCTGTCGAGCTTCTTCGATCTGGAGATCGTGATGTAGACGCTGTAGCGGCGCGAGTTCGGGTCGGTGTCGCGCGCCTTGAAGAGCGGCTGCGAGCCTCTCGCGAGCGTCTTCCCGTTGCCGGGTGCGAGCAGCTGCGGCGATGCCGCGCTGGCCGCCTGTGCCGACGCGAGCAACGCGCCGCCGGCGATCAACGTGGCGAGCAGCGCGAGCGCGAGAGCGCGGACGCGCGTGCTGATTCCTGCCTCCAAGGGAGGACCTCCTGGTGAGTCGTGGGACGAACGACGACCGCCGCGACCCCTGCCTGGGGAAAGCGATCGAAAGCGACCGTTCCCTCACCCTGCATAGGGCGAAACCCTCGCTGTCCGCAAAACCGCGTTTACGCGCCATCGCGGTCGTCTACGCGCGCGAGCAGGCAGCGGCTTGACGGGCGCGCCCTCCACCGGCAGAGTTGAAAGTGGAACGTCCTACTTCTCACAGGAAGGCCGCGTGGACTACGCAACCCTCCGCTATGCCGTCAGCGCCGACGGCGTCGCGACGATCGCGCTCGATCAGCCGGACTCGCGCAACGCGCTCTCCGACGAGCTGCTCGACGACCTGCTCGCGGCATTCTCCACGGCGCGCGACGACGACGCCGTCCGCTGCGTCGTGCTGACCTCGACGCACGACAGAGTCTTCTCCGCCGGCGGCAACCTCGGCGGCTTCGCGGCCGACGTGCCGCTCGCGCACAAGCACGCCGCGATCGGCCGCTTCCCCGCGCTCTTCACGCTGATCGGCCAGCTCGGCAAGCCGACGATCTGCGCCGCCAACGGCCACGTCGTCGCCGGCGCGCTCGGCGTCGCGCTGGCCTGCGACCTGATCGTCGCGAAGGAAGGCGTCACGTTCAGCACGCCGGAGATCAACGTCGGCGTCTTCCCCTTCATGATCATGGCGCTGATCTACCGCAACCTCGGGCGCAAGAAGACGAGCGAGCTGCTGCTGCTGGGCGAGCGGATCGACGCCCACGAGGCGGAGCGGATCGGGATCGTCAACAAGGTCGTGCCGGCGGAGCAGTTCGACGCCGCCGTCGCCGACTGGGCCGGCAAGCTGGCGAGAAAGTCGCCGCTGCTGATGAAGCTCGGCAAGGACGCGATCTACCGCCAGCAGGACATGGCCTTCGAGGAGGCGCTCGACTTCCTCCGCGCCCAGCTCGCGCTCGCCTTCGCGACCGAGGACATCCAGGAGGGCGTCAGAGCCTTCTTCGAGAGACGGGAGCCGCAGTGGACCGGACGGTGAGCAGACCGCCATCGATCCTCCGACCGCTGGTGCAGGAGCTGCACGAGCGGCGCGCCCAGGCGGCCCTCGGCGGCGGCGAGGAGAAGATCGCCAGGCAGCACGCGCAGGAGAAGCTGACCGCGCGCGAGCGCCTCGCACTGCTGATCGACGAGGGGACCTTCACGGAGCTGGGCATCAACGCCGGCATCCACTTCTCCGTCCGCGGCCTGGAGGGCAAGGAGGCACCGGCCGACGGCGTCATCACCGGCTACGGCAAGGTCGACGGCCGCATGGTCGCCGTCTGCGCCTACGACTTCACGGTCATGGCCGGCTCGATGGGGATGACCGGCGAGATCAAGGTGACGCGGCTGCGCGAGCTGGCGCTGAGCAAGCGGATCCCGTTCATCTGGCTGCTCGACTCGGCCGGCGCGCGGATCCAGGAGGCGGTCGGCTCGCTCTTCGCCGGCTCCGGCTACCTCTTCCGCGAAGAGGTCGTGATGAGCGGGGTGATCCCGCAGATCGCCGCGCTGATGGGGCCGTGCGCCGCCGGCACCGCCTACATCCCCGGCCTCGCCGACTTCGTCCCGATGGTCAAGGGGCGCGGCTCGATGGCGCTCGCCGGCCCGCACCTCGTGCGCGCCGCGGTCGGCGAGGACGTGACGCAGGAGGAGCTGGGCGGCTCGCGCGTGCACTGCCGCAAGTCGGGCGTCGGGGACCTCGAGGTCGCCGACGACGAGGAGTGCATCCTGCGCATCAAGCAGTACCTCTCCTACATGCCGCAGCATTGCGAGGCGCCCGTGCCGGTGCGCGCGACCAGCGACCCCGTCGACCGCATGGACGACGACCTGCTCGACGTCCTGCCGGAGTCCAACCGCAAGCCGTACGACATGTACGAGGTGATCCGCCGGATCGTCGACGACGGCGAGTACTTCGACATGAAGCCGCAATGGGCGAAGACGCTGATCACCTGCTTCGCGCGCTTCGGCGGGCGGCCGGTCGGGATCGTCGCCAACCAGCCCAAGCAGCTCGGCGGGATCCTCGACATCGACTCGGCCGACAAGGCCGCGCGCTTCGTCAACCTCTGCAACGCGTACGGGATCCCGCTGCTGTTCCTGCAGGACGTGCCGGGCTTCATGGTCGGCACGAAGGTCGAGTCGCAGGGGATCATCCGCCACGGCGCCAAGATGCTCTACGCCGTCGCCAACGCGACCGTCCCGAAGATCACCGTCGTGATCCGAAAGGCGTACGGCGCCGGCTACTACGTGATGTGCGGCAAGGCCTACGAGCCCGACCTGATCGTCGCCTGGCCGAGCGCTGAGATCTCCGTCATGGGCGCCGAGGGCGCCGTCGAGATCGTGATGCGCAGAGCGGTCGAGGCGGCGGATGACCCGGCCGCCAAGAGAGCGGAGCTGGTCGCCGCGTACAAGAGAATCATCGACGTCTACATCGCCGCCAAGAACGGCATGATCGACGACGTGATCGACCCGCGCGAGACGCGCCCGACGATCATCAGAGCGCTGGAGATGGCCGAGGGCAAGCGCGTCGAACGGCCCTGGAAACGACATGGAGTGGTGCCGGTATGAGCCTCGAGGATCCCGTCATCGTCACCTGCTCGATCTCGGGCGCGATCGCCAACCGCGACCAGTGCGCGGCGATCCCCTACACGCCGGCCGAGTACGCCGCCGAGGCGCGCCGCGCGGTCGACGAGGGCGCGTCGATGATCCACATCCACGCGCGCACGCCCGACGGCACGCCCTCCTACGAGATCGAGGACTTCCGCGCGATCACCGACGCGATCCTGGCCGAGGTCGGCGACGTCGTGATCAACTTCTCGACCGGTGCGCTCGGCGTCTCGCTGGAGAAGCGGATCGCCTACCTGCGCGCGCTCAAGCCCGACGTCGCCGCGCTCAACATGGGCTCGATGAACTACGCGAAGTACTCCAGAAGACGCAGAGACTTCGTCTTCCACACCGTCTTCGAGAACAGCTTCGAGACGATCATCACGCTGCTGCGCGCGATGAACGAGGAGGGGATCAAGCCCGAGCACGAGTGCTTCGACACCGGCCACATCGCCAACCTCGACCCGCTGCTGGACATGGGGATCCTGAGAGCGCCGCTGCAGATCTCCTGCGTGATGGGCGTCACCGGCGGCATCCGCCCGACGGCGCGCAACCTCGCGCACATGGCCGAGAACGTGCCGGGTGGGCCGGACGGTGAGAACGAGTGGGGCGTGATCGGGATCTCGCGCGACCAGTGGACGCTGATCGCGACCGCGCTGACGCTCGGCGGCAACGTGCGCGCCGGCCTCGAGGACAACTTCTATCTGCCGGACGGCACGATGGCGCGCTCCAACGGCGACCTGATCGCGCAGGCGCGGCGGATGGCCGAGGACGTCGGGCGGCGGGTGGCGACGGTGGAGGAGACACGGCAGATGCTGGGAACGCCGAAGCGCGAGCGGGTGGCGGCATGAGCGGTCCGCTGACGGGCCTCAAGGTGCTCGACCTCTCGCGGCTGCTGCCGGGGCCGTTCTGCTCGCTGATGCTGGCCGACCTCGGTGCCGACGTGCTGAAGGTCGAGGACACCGGCATGGGCGACTACGTGCGCTGGTCGCCGCCGTACGTCGAGGGGGTCGAGGAGTCGGCCAGATCTGCGCTCTTCCTCTCGCTCAACCGCAACAAGCGCTCGCTGCGGCTCGACCTCAAGTCCGAGCAGGGCAAGGAGGTGCTGCTCAGGCTGGCGCGCGACGCCGACGTGCTGCTGGAGTCGTTCCGGCCCGGCGTGCTCGACCGTCTCGGCGTCGGCTACGACCGCCTCAGACAGGAGAACCCAGGCCTGGTCTACTGCGCGATCAGCGGCTACGGCCAGGACGGGCCGCTGCGCGACCGCGCCGGCCACGACATGAACTACCTCGGCCTCGGCGGGATGCTGGCGCTGACCGGCGAGGCCGGCGGCCCGCCGGTCCAGAACGCGGGGCAGGTCGCCGACGTCGGCGGCGGCGCGCTGATGGCGGCGATCGGGATCCTCGCCGCGCTGCGCGAGCGCGACCGCTCCGGCGAAGGACAGCTGGTCGACATCTCGATGACCGACGGCGCGCTGTCGTGGCTGGCGATGCTCGCCGCGCAGCAGCTCAACGACCCGTCCGGCGCGCCGCTGCGCCGCGGCGGCCTGCCGTTGTCGGGCTCGCTGCTCTGCTACCGGCCGTACGCCTGCGCCGACGGCTGGGTGACGCTCGGGGCGCTGGAGCCGAAGTTCTGGCAGGCGTGGTGTCGCGGCGTCGGCCGCGAGGACCTGATCGAGCGCCAGTTCGAGACGCCCGGCTCCGACGCCCACCGCGAGGTCGAGGGGATCTTCGCCGCGCGCACGCGCGACCAGTGGCAGGCGTTCGCGGCCGAGCACGACTGCTGCATGGAGCCGCTGCTGGAGCTCGACGAGGCGCTCGACTCCGAGCTGGTGGCCGCGCGTGAGATGGTCGTCGAGCTCGACCAGCCGGGCGCGGTCGAGCCGGTCCGCCTGCTGGGGCTGCCGATCAAGCTCAGCCGCACGCCCGGCGACCCCAACCGCGCGCCCGGACCGGCGCTCGGCGGCGACACCGACGCGGTGCTGGTCGCGGCCGGCTACAGCGAGGAGCAGATCGAGGCGCTGAAGGAGGCCGGTGTCGTCGCCGGGCCGCCCGTCGGCGCGCAGGGGTCGTTCCTTGGCTGAGGCGGCGCCACGCGACGTCGGCCTGCTGAAGATGTCGCAGCTGGCGGAGCGCTCCGGCGTCTCGGCCGGCACGATCAAGCACTACCTGCGCGAGGGGCTGCTCGGCGACCAGGCCGAGGTCGTGCGCACGAGCCGCAACATGGCCTACTACCCGCCCGACTTCGTCGATCGCATCAGGCTGATCAAGCGGCTGCAGGAGGAGCGCTTCATGCCGCTGCGCGTGATCCGCGACGCGCTCCGCGAGGACCCCGCGCGGCTGGAGGCGCTGGTCGAGCTGGAGGACCGCATCCTCGAGCGCGCGGTCGCGCAGGGCGAGCGCACGCGGATCTCGCGCAGAGCGGTGCAGGAGCGCTACGACGTGCCGCGCAACGTGCTGGAGCGGATGGAGCAGATCGGCGTGCTGACGCCGACCGCGCGCGGCTACGACAGCGACGACGTGCAGATCATCGAGGCGATCTCGCGCTTTCGCGCGGGCGGCTTCGAGGAGGCGATCGGCTTCACCGTCTACGACACGATCCGCTACCGCGAGGCGCTGCAGCCGCTGGTCGAGGAGGAGGTCGGGACGCTGCTGCACCGGCTCGCCTCGCGTGTCGACCCCGATCGCGCCGTCGAGATCGTCGCCTCCGGCACCGAGCCGCTGCGCGAGCTGATCGGCGCGGTCCACTCGAAGCTGCTGCTGGAGGAGCTGCGGCGTCAGCGCGACGAGCGCCGCGAGGCGTGATCCGAGCCGGCGCCGGGCGCCGCGAGGCGCGCGTCGCCGCCGCTCACCAGACGGCGGTGTGCTGCTCCATCACGCCGTAGCCGGAGGCGAGCAGGACGCCGCCGGGAAGCGTGCCGCCGAAGGTGCCGAACGGCTGGCGGTAGGAGCTGCGCACGAGCAGCAGGTTCTCGTCGCGCGAGCGGGTCGCCTCGGCGGCGAAGCGCAGGTCGGCGCCGTCGGCGGTCGCGACGGCGGAGAGGTCGTGCGCGAAGGTCGCCGGCGCGGTCTCGACCGGCACGCCGTCGAGCCAGACGGTCCGCTCCGAGCCGCTGACGGGGTCGTTGATCCCGTCGACGAGGTTCCAGGCGGCGCTGCGCCCGTCCGCGGTCGTGCCGACGCCGGCCGACCAGCGCCAGGCGGTGTGGCGGGCGTGGTAGCCGGCGCTGTCGTCGACGACGGCGAGCGCGTCGACGGCATGGGCGACGCCGTCGAGCACGACCTCGCCGTGCGCGCGCACGCCGCCCTGCTTGCGCGTCCAGGCGTAGGCGCCGCCGTGCGGGCAGATCGTCTCGACGCCGTCGACCTCGTCCAGCAGCAGGTCGATCTCGACGCCGCCGTCGCGCACGCGCACCCGCCCGGGTCTGTCCATCGCCAGCTCGACGCCGCCTCTGGAGAGGCGCGTGCGCTCGCGCAGGCGCGCCTCGCAGGCGCGGCTCCAGACGGCCCAGAACGACTGGTGCGCGAGCCCGACGCGGACCGCCCCGACGCACAGCATCAGCTGCTCGCCGTAGACGCCGACGTAGCGCCACTGCTTCAGCGGCCGCGCGCCGCGCCGCACCGGCATTCGGCTCGGCGGCAGCGCGAGCTGGGCGAGCGGCGCCGGTCGCGCCGCGCCGTAGCGGCCGCGGAAGGGGCCGAAGGGGCCGGGTGACACCGCGGTCGCGCCGCCTTCCGGGGTGCCCGCGCCGGCGCGCGCATCGGCGACCACCGGGTCTGAGATCCCGCCGGGCACGACTCGTGGATCGTCGGTCGATGACGCCATGCGCCTGCGGTATCCTTCGCTCTCCGGGATTGACTGACCAGTCAATCTGTACAGCCTTGGAGGATCACCCCACCGTGCGCGCCGCGGCGATCCAGATGAACTCTACTGCGGATCGCGACCGCAACCTGACAGTCGCCGACCGGCTCGTCCGCGCCGCCGCCCGCGACGGCGCGACGCTCGTCGCGCTGCCGGAGAAGTGGAGCGTGCTCGGAACCGCCGAGCAGCTCGCCGCCGGCGCCGAGCCGCTCGACGGCCCGGCGATCTCGTGGGCCCGTGCGACCGCGCGCGAACTGGGGATCGACCTCGTCGCCGGCTCGATCGCCGAGCGCGTCGAAGGTCGCGAGAAGGGCCTCAACACGAGCGTCCACGTCGGCCCCGACGGGGAGCTGCGCGCCGTCTACCGCAAGATCCACCTCTTCGACGTCGAGGTCGCAGGGACCGCGTACCGCGAGTCCGACGGCGAGGACGCGGGGGAGGAGATCGTCACCAGCACGCTCGCCGACGGCACCGAGCTCGGCCTGGCGATCTGTTACGACCTGCGCTTCCCGGAGCTGTTCCGGATCCTCGCGCTGCGCGGCGCCCGTGTTGTGACGCTGCCGTCGGCCTTCACGCTGGCGACGACGCGCGACCACTGGGAGGTGCTGCTGCGCGCCCGCGCGATCGAGAACCAGAGCTTCCTCGTCGCGCCCAACCAGATCGGCGTGCACGGCGACGGCAACCGCTCCGGCGGGCGCTCGATGATCGTCGATCCATGGGGCCTCGTGCTGGCGCTCGCGCCCGACGCCGAGGGCCACGTGATCGCCGACCTCGACCTCGCGCGTCAGGCCGACGTGCGCACGAGACTGCCGTCGCTGGCCAACCGCCGCCCGCGCGCGTACGCGTGGCCGGCCGCCGAGCGGCATGAGGCGGCGGCCTGATGGCCCGCACGCAGGCAGCGGTCGACAAGCGCCGGCTGATCCTCGACGCGGCCGTCCGCGTCTTCGCGCGGCAGGGCTTCCACACCTGCCGCGTCTCCGACATCGCCGACGAGGCGAGAGTCGCCTACGGCCTCGTCTACCACTACTTCAAGAGCAAGGACGAGATCCTCGACACGCTCTTCCTCGAGCGCTGGGACATCCTCCTGCGGGCGATTACCGAGGTCGACACGCAGGAGATCCCGCCGAGGGAGAAGCTCTACGCGATAGCGGGCTTCATCGTCGACTCCTACCGCCACGACCCCGAGCTGATGAAGGTGATCATCGTCGAGGTCACGCGCGCGGCGAACACCTTCGGCCGCACGCACCTGCCGCAGATCCGCCAGGCGTACATCCAGATCGCGGCGATCGTCGACCGCGCGCAGAGAGAGCGGATCTTCCGCAACGACGTCACGCCCGATTTCGCCGCGATGGCCTTCTATGGCGCCGTCGAGCAGGTTCTGACAGGCTGGATCTTCTCGTTGCTCCCGGTCGGTGACAGGGAATACGAGGATGCCAAGACCCTCATCGTCGAAACGATCTGCGGTGGGCTCGAGCGCGTCGAGGGTTAGCGCGAAGCCGCCGGGGAAGCTGATTGAATGCCCGAACTGATGAAGGAAAGCGATCTCGTCAAGCGACTCGTCTGGTCCGGCCTGCTGGCCGGGATCGGCGCGCTCGCCAGCATCGCGACGCAGCGGCTCGCGACGTTCATCTGGGTCCGCGCCTTCGGCGAGGAGCCGCCGGAGTGAGCACCTCCGATCCCGGCGTCCCGCTCGGCGGAGCGCCTGAGGGCGCCGCCGCCGACGCGGAGCCGATCACGACCGTGAGCGTGCCGCTCGGCCCGCCCACCGGCGCCGCCGGTGCCGCGCCGCCGCCGCTGGCGATCCCAGGCCTGCCCCTCGACAGACCCGAGCTGCACGTCGGCGCCGCCTTCCTCGGCGGCTTCGCGCTCGCGACGGTCCTCAAGCGCCTTGCCCGCTGACGAGCCGACACCCAGAAGCGTCGCCCAGGTCATCACCGAGGTCTCGGAGAAGGCCTCGCTGCTGGTGCGCGAGGAGATCGAGCTGGCGAAGGCCGAGATCACCGCCAGACTGACCAAGCTCGTCAAGGGCGCGGTCGTCGGTCTCGCCGCCGGCATTTTCGCGATCGTCGGCCTGCTCTACCTGATAGAGGCCGCCGCCTGGGGCGTCTGGGACGTGAGCGGCTGGGGCGACAACTACTGGTTCGGCTTCCTCGTCGTCGCGCTCGTGCTGTTCCTGCTCGGCGCGCTCGCCGGGGCGCTCGCGTACAAGGCCCTCAAGGCCGGCGCGCCGCCGACGCCCGAGATGGCGATCGACGAGGCGAAGAAGATCAAGGAGACGGTGTCCGCCGCCGGCGACGACACCCCGTCCGTCAGAGGGGGGTCCTGATGCCCGCACCCGCGCGCACACCGGAGCAGATCCGCGCTTCGATCGAGGCCAACCGCAAAGAGCTCGGCGCCTCGCTGGAGTCGCTGCGCGACCAGGTCGAGGAGCTGACCGACTGGCGCAAGCAGCTGGCCGCGAAGCAGAGAGAGGCGATCATCGCCGCCGCGGTCACCGGCTTCGTGCTGGGTGGCGGCGTCGCCGCCGTCGGCGGCATCCTGTTCGGCCGCAAGCGGCGCAAGAAGCGCCGCCGCTAGCTCAGCCTCAGCCGATCAGAATCACGCACTGCAAAGGGCTCGCCGCACGGCGAGCCCTTTTCGTTGGTCGCTTTCGGGTGCCGCCGCCGCCGAGGCTGAGCGCCCCATTCGCCGGCGACGGCGGCAACCGTGTCATCCCGCCTATGAACCGCGCTCGGAGTGCTTGCCGGCTCGGCAGGCGCTCCGGAGGCGATTCACCGGATCGCTGCGCGCATGCCCGGCCGCATGCGGTGATCCGACGCCGTGCGTGCGGCTGCGCGCGCATGGCGGGTCTTGGTCCGCGATATCTGCGGTCCACGAAGCTGCGTCCGGGTCGCCGTCGAGACGGCGACCTGCTGCTGGCCGCGGTCTGCACGTCCCGCGGCGACGGCGATCGCCACGACCAGCGCCGAGATGGCGAGCCATGCGATTGCCACGATTCCGATGATCTGGAGCATCCCCGGTCTCCTGTCGTCTCCCATTCACGCCACGATCGGCTGGCACCCCTGCCGTGCCGACCTTGGCTCCCGGCATCATCCCTCCCCGCTGCCGCCGCTTCGGAAACGCGAAGGTTCCGCATAGGTTTGAGAACGGTATGGCGAAGCGAGCGGGAAGTCAGCGCATCGCCCCGCGACCGCCATCGGCCGGCTTCCCCGCGCCGCCGCTTCAGTGCAGGAAGCGCAGCGGCACGGCGCCGGCGCCCAGCAGCCCCGGCCCGACATG
The DNA here is from genome assembly GCF_033542075.1 of Conexibacter stalactiti. NCBI lineage: Bacteria > Bacillati > Actinomycetota > Thermoleophilia > Solirubrobacterales > Conexibacteraceae > Conexibacter > Conexibacter stalactiti. The sequence goes on along the minus strand of NZ_JAWSTH010000016.1, from coordinate 33,170 downwards.
GGTGCCGATGACGGGGCCGACCTCGGAGACGAAGACCGGGTCGGTGCCGAATATCTCGCGCCCGCGCTCGACCAGGCGGGCGCACTCCTGCGGCGCCTGGATGTGCTGGATCACCCAGCCGTCGGCGCCCTCGTCCTTGCGCGTGCGGAGGTAGTCGACGAGCCGCTCGAAGGCGCGCCCGGACGTCCGCACGCGCTCGACCGGCGTGATCTCGGTCTCCAGCGTCAGGATCGGCTTGATCTTCAGCGCCGAGCCCAGCCAGGCCTGCGCGGTGCCGATGCGGCCGCCGCGGCGCAGGAACTCGAGCGTGTCGATCGCGAACCACATCTTCAGCGCCGCGCGCGCCTCGCGCGCGTGCGCGACGACCTGCTCAGCCGGGATCCCGCGCACCGCCGCGGCGTGGGCGGCGAGCACGACGAGGCCTTGGCCGCCGCAGGCGCTCTCGGAGTCGAGCACGTGCACCCGCTCGGCCCGCTCACCGAGCTGCTCGCGTGCCTGCTGCGCGGCGCTCACCGTGCCGGAGATGCCGCCGGCGAGGTGGATCGAGACGATCTCGCGGCCGGCGTCGAGCAGCGGCTCATAGACGGCGAGGAAGTCGCCGATCGACGGCTGCGAGGTCGTCGGCAGCGTCGGCGTCGTGGCGAGGTGGTCGTAGTAGCGGCCGAAGTCCGGCAGCGCCGACTCGCGGTCCTCGCGCCCCGCCCAGTGGACGTAGAGGCTGACCTCGTGGATGCCGCGCGCGGCGACCAGCTGGCGCGGGAGGTAGTGGCAGGTGTCGGTGACGATCGCGACGGGCGCCATGCCGGCGCACCCTAGTCGATCCCAGCATCACACCGTGCGGTTCGTCACACTTCGTGAATGGTGAGCAGGTGACGACGCTCCACCGCTGTCCGACGCCGACCGACTGGCTGTGTCCCTGCGGTCGCGTGGCGCGGGCGCTGCGGCGAGCGGGGATCGCCTACGAGGAGGTGCGTGTGCCCTATCGCCGCGCCCACCGCCAGCAGGTGCTGGAGCTGACCGGCCAGGCGCGCGTGCCGGTGCTCGAACTGGACGGCGAGGCGGTCTGCGACTCGCACCGCATCGTCGAGCTGCTGGCATGGCGCGCCGGCGCCACACACGCCCTTCAGGAATGACCACTATGGTGCCGCGCATGTTCGTCCGCGCCCTCGCCGCGACAGTGCTCGCGGCCGCCGTCGCAGCGCCGCCGGCCTTCGCCAGAGACCCGATCGTGCCGCTCTCCGACGTCCACCGCGGCATGACGTGCACGGCGAGAACCGTCGTGCAGGGGACCGCGATCACGACCTTCGGCGTCGAGGTGCTCGACGTCGTCGCCGATCTCGACGGCAGCGGCCCGCGGATCCTCGTGCGCGTCAGCGGCGACGCCGTCGCCGGCAGCGGGATCGCCTCCGGCTTCTCCGGCTCGCCCGTCTACTGCGCCGGTCGCGACGGGCAGATCGGCAACGCCGGCGCCGTCTCGGCGACCGTCGGCCAGTACGGCAACGACGTCGGCCTCGTGACGCCGATCGAGCAGATGCTCGGGCTGCCGGTCAAGCCCCCGTCGGGGGCGCGCACGCTCTCGAAGGCGACGGCCGCAAGCGTCAGAGCAGTCGCCGCGCCGCTGACGATCAGCGGCCTCACGCCGGCGCTCGGCAAGGCCGTCGAGCGCTCGGCGCGCGCCCAGGGGCGCACGCTCGTCGCCGCCCCGGCCGGCCCGCTCGGGACGTTCGCGCCGCAGCCGCTGGTGCCGGGCGCCTCGATGGGCGCCGCCTACTCCAGCGGTGCGCTCGCGCTGAGCGCGATCGGCACCGTCACCTACCGCGACGGCAACGCGCTGTGGGGCTTCGGTCATCAGTTCGACGGTGTCGGCCGGCGTGCGCTGGCGTTGCAGGACGCCTACGTCTTCGCCGTGATCGACAACCCGCTCGACACGAGCGAATCGACCTCCTACAAGCTCGCGGCGCCCGGCCACGCGCTCGGGGTGCTCTCCAACGACGCCTCCGCGGCGGTCGTCGGCAGCGTCGGCGGCAGAGCGCCGACGGTCCCGGTCACCGTCACGGTGCGCGACCGGGACCGCGACAGAACGGTCCGCCAGAGAACGCTCGTCGCCGACGAGTCGTCGGTCGGCGATCCGCTCGGCCACGGCCTGCTGCCGACGCTCGCGCCGCTCGCCGTGATGCAGGCGATGACCGTCGCCTTCCAGGGCGCGCCCGCGCGCGAGAGCGGCAGGCTGTGCCTGACCGTGCGGCTGCGCGAGTCGAAGCAGCCGCTGCGCTTCTGCAACCGCTACGTCGTCAACGGCTCCGACACCGCCGGTGTGCCCGGCCTCGCGCTGGCGATGGGAACCGACGTGACGGCGGCGCTCGACGCGATCGACAGCGCCCGCTTCGCCGCGCTGCACGTCACCAGCGTGAACGCCGACGTCTCGTTCGAGCGCGGGCTGCGGCTGGCGACGATCCGCTCGGTGAGCGGGCCGCGCACGGTCAAGCGCGGCCAGCGCGTGCGCCTGACCGCGCGCGTGCGCGAGGACCGCGGGCCGCTGCTGAGCATCCCGCTGACCGTCACGATCCCGCGCGACGCGCCGCTCGGCGAGCGCGAGCTGGCGCTCGCCGGCAAGGCGCTCGACGCGACCGGCGGCGACGGCGAGGGAATCACGATCGTGCTCGACGTCGGCGAGGGCGACGGCAGCGGTGCCGGCGGCGGCGCGCAGACGCTCGCCGAGGTCCAGGCCGGCTTCATGGCGGTGCAGCGCTGGGACGGCGTCAGCGGCCGGATCGGCAAGGCGCGCTGGCGCGCGGCGCGCAACGACGAGCTGCGGATCGACGGCCGCGGCGCGCTGACGGTGCGCGTCGCGAGAGGGTAGGGCGGCACACGCCTCGCGCGCCGCGAGCGGCGCCGCCCGCGCGAGCGGCGCTGACGGCGGCGGCGCCTGACGGCGCCGCCGCGCGTTGCCTCAGCTGAGGCGGTTCTCGATCGACAGCGGGGCGCTGCCGGCGGCATCGGCCGCCGGTGGCTCCGGCGCGGTCGCCGGCTCGACGCCGAGCACCTCGGCCAGCTCGCCGCTCTCGTACATCTCGGCGACGATGTCGGCGCCGCCGACCAGCTCGCCTCTGACGAACAGCTGCGGGATCGTCGGCCACTGCGACAGCGCCGACAGCTCCTGGCGGATGCGCGGGTCGGGCAGGATGTCGACGGCCGCGAACGGCGCGTCGAGCGACTGCAGGGCAGCCGCGGTGCGCGCCGAGAAGCCGCACATCGGCTGCTCCGGCGTGCCCTTCATGAACAGGATGACCGGGTTGTCGGCGATCGCTTCTCTGATCGCGTCCCGGAGCGGATTGGTCTCTTCGCTCACGATGAAGTCCTCACTGGAGCCTTGGTCTGCAGGGCGAGCGCGTGGATCGTGCCGCCGAGCTCACCCTCGAACACGTCGTAGACGAGCCGGTGCTGCGCGATCCGGCTCAGCCCCTCGAACTGGGGGGCGACGACGACGGCCTGGAAGTGCTGCCCGTCGTCGCCGGTCACCTCCGCGGAGGAGCCGGGGATCGCCGCCTCGATGCGCTGCTTCAGCTCTTCCTTGGTCGCCATTGGCCCTAGAGTAGCGATGCTGGTCGCTGGTCCGAGGGGTCGCTACACTGAATGAAGTGATGGGGGCGCGCTCAAGCGCTCCCAGGTTCAGAGCCGCAAGCGAACCCGACGGAGACGCAGATGATCACGCTCACCGACAAAGGCGCCGAGAAGGTCCACGAGTTTCTCGCATCACAGGGCGATGCGGTCGAGACGGCCGGACTGCGCGTCGGCGTGCGCGGCGGCGGCTGCTCGGGCTTCCAGTACGCGCTCGCCTTCGACCAGGAGCGCGACGGCGACGTCGTCTTCGAGGACAGAGGGATCCGCCTGCTCGTCGACAAGCCGAGCCTGCCGTACGTCAGCGGCTCGGTGATCGACTACGTCGACGAGATGCAGGGCGCCGGCTTCAAGGTCGACAACCCCAACGTCGTCGCGGCCTGCGGCTGCGGCTCCTCCTTCCGCGTGGCGGAGGAGGAAGAGGTCTCCGCGGTCTGACGCGGAGCGCTCTCAGGCCCGTTGGCGCATGAGAGCTCTGTAAAGGTTCGGCTAACCCCAGCCGATCACTCCGAGATACGCGATAGCATCCTGCCGCGATGCGCATAGCCCTGGTCTCACCGTATTCGTGGACCTATCCGGGCGGCGTCACTCGGCACATCGAGGCCCTCGCCGAGTCATTTCTGACCGACGGCCACGACGTGCGTGTGTTGGCTCCCTTCGATCCCGACGATCGCCGGACACGGTTGCTGCACAGAGGCGCTGCTCCCCAGCAGCGTCCTGTCCCTGACTACCTGATCCCGCTCGGCGGCACGATCGGCTTCAACGCCAACGGCGCCGTCTCCAACCTGACGGCGACGCCGTCGGGGGTGCTGAAGATGCGCAACGAGCTGCGCGCCGGCGGCTTCGACGTCGTCCACCTGCACGAGCCGGTCGCGCCGACGCTGTGCTGGGACGCCTGCGCCAGCGCCAACGCGCCGCTGGTCGGCACCTTCCACGCGTACTCGACCAACCGCATCACCAACAACGTCGCCAACGTGCTCGGCGCGCGGCGGATGCTCAACCACCTGCACGTGCGGATCGCGGTCTCGGAAGCGGCGGCGTGGACGGCGCAGCGGTTCTACGGCGGCCGCTACCGGATCATCCCCAACGGCGTGGCGGTGCCGGACCTCGGCGCGCCGAAGACGCCGTCGGACAGGCTGCGGGTCGCCTTCGTCGGCCAGGCGGTCGAGCGCAAGGGGCTGCCCGTGCTGCTGCGCGCCTTCGAGGCGCTGCGCGAGCACATCCCCGTCGAGCTGACGGTCGTCGGGGCGAACCGCTCCGAGGTCGAGCCGCTGCTGCTCGACGATCGCGGCATCACCGTGCTCGGCCGCGTCGACGACGACGAGAAGCGCCGTGTGCTGGAGCGGGCCGACGTGCTGTGCGCGCCGTCGCTCGGCGGCGAGAGCTTCGGGATGGTGCTGACGGAGGCGTTCGCGGCCGGCACGCCGGTCGTCGCCTCCGACATCGCCGGCTACCGCGACGTCGTGCGCGACGGGCTCGACGGCGTGCTCGTGCCGCGCGGCGACGCGACCGCACTCGCCGAGACGCTGCGCGACCTCTGGCTCGACCCCAGACGGCGCGCCGCGATGGGCGTCGCCGCCGCCGCGCACGCGCAGCGGTTCGCCTGGCCGCGCGTCTCGGCCGAGGTCGTCGGCGCCTACCAGGACGCGATCGAGACGCCGTCGCCGCGCACGACCGCCGAGCGGATCGGCGTGCGGATCGGGACCGTGCCGGCCGACATGCAGCCGAAGATCGCCGCCCAGCGCAAGCTGCCGAGCATCGAGCCGCCGGCGCCGGCCGGCAGCAGCAGCAGCCGCCGTCCCGTGCTCGCGCTCGTGCGCAAGGTCGTGATGGCGCTGCTGGCGCTTGCCGTCCTCGCCGGCACGGTGCTCGCGTTCAGACGGATCGGCGTCGACAAGGTCGGCTCGGCGCTGCTCGACTCCAGCCCGCCGTGGGTGCTGGCGGGGCTCGGGATCATGTGTCTCTCGATGGCCGTTCGCGCCGTCGCCTGGGAGGCGATCCTGAAGGCCGCGCTGCCGGACGCGCGCGTGCGCCTGCGCGACGCGATGCAGGGCACCTTCATCGGCGTGCTGATGTCGGCGACGCTGCCGGCCCGCCTCGGCGAGCCGTCGCGCGCGCTGATCGTCGCGCGCCGCACCGGCCGCCCGCGCGAGCACTTCCCGATCGTGCTCGGCACGATCGTCTCGCAGACGCTGCTGAACATCCTCGCGCTCGTGCTGCTGGGGATCGTGACGCTGTCGTCGGTGAAGATCTTCAAGGGCCACCAGGACGCGCTCGTCGTCGCGACGATCGCGCCGCTGGTGCTGCTCGCGATCGTGCTGATCGCGCCCCCGCTGCTGAGCGCCGCACGCCACACCCGCTTCTCGAAGCTGCAGGAGCTGACCGGCAGAGCGCGCCGGGCGCTCGCGCGCGTGCGCGACGGCCTCGCGGTCTTCCGCCAGCCGCGCCTCGGCGCCGTCGCGCTGTTCGCGCAGCTCGGCGCCTGGGTGCTGCAGTGGATCTCCTGTTACGTGCTGCTCGTCGCCTTCGGGCTCGACGACCAGGCCGGGATCGGGGCCGCGGCGGCGGTCCTGTTCGCCGTCAACGTGACGGCCGTGCTGCCGGCGACGCCGTCGAACCTCGGCATCTTCCAGGCCGCCTGCGTCGTCGTGCTCAGCAACGGCTACGGCGTCTCGCACGCCGACGCGCTCGGCTACGGCATCGTCCTGCAGGCGGTCGAGATCGCGACGGCGGTGCTGATGGGCATGCCCGCGCTGCTGAAGGAGGGGCTGTCCTGGAAGGACGTCCGCCTGCGCGCGATGCAGACCTCGCCGGTCAAGCTGAAGGCGCAGCCGCGCCACGGCTCGGCGACGCAGGGCAGCGCCGCCGAAGCCTGAGCCGCGCGCGGCAGCGCGCTGCGGCTCAGCCTGGAACGACGAACGGCCGCCCCCGGAGGGACGGCCGTTCGTCGAGGCGGGGGAGGAGCGGCTGGCGCTAACGCGCGGCGGCGTCGGCGGCCGGCGCCGCCACCTCGGCCTCGATCGCGCCCTCGCGCGGATCGCCGTCGAGCGCGCCGACGTCGATCAGGCTCGGGTCCTTGTCGCTGCCGGCGATGATCTCGTCCGGCGCCTTCTCCTTCGGCAGGAATCCGCTTCTCATGCCGAAGTAGACAGCCTGCGGGTGGTGGGCGACGATCGCGACCGTCGACTGCTCGGGCTCGACGGCGTAGCCGCCGGAGAGCCGCATCCCGATCGACTGCGCGTCGAGCAGGTCGAAGACCTTCTCGTGCTCGGACTGGTCGGGGCAGGCGGGGTAGCCCCACGAGTAGCGGCGGCCCTGGTCGAGGTCGATCCCGAGATCGCTGCGCGCTCTCGCGTGGACCCACTCGGCCATGCCCTCGGCCGTCTGGACGCCGAGGCCGTGCACGAACAGCTGCTCGGCGAACTCGCCGTCGGCCTCCAGTCTCGCCATCAGCTCGGTGACCTCGTCGCCGGCGGTCACGACCTGCAGCGCGCAGACGTCGCGCTCGCCGCTGCTGAGCGGGCGGTAGAGGTCCGCGAGGCAGATGCGGTCGTGCTTGGGCTGACGTGGGAAGACGAGCCGGTGCAGCTCTCTGTCCTGGTCCTCGGGGTCGAAGACGATCAGCTCGTTGCCCTCGCTGTTGCAGGGGAAGTAGCCGAGCTTCGCGCGCGGGTGCAGGTAGGTCTGCTCGCGCCACATCCGCTCCAGGCGCGGCATGAAGTTGTCCCGCAGCAGCTCGGTCCAGGCGTCGCCCTTGACGCCGCGGCCGCCCCAGTGGAGCTTGAAGAGGACGTGCGTGTCGAGGTGGTGCCAGACCTCGTCGAGCGGCACCTCGACCTCGCGCACGCCCCACCACGGCGGGGTCGGGACCGGCAGGTCGGTGCGCGCGGCCGAGCGGACGGAGTCGTCGGTGACCGGCGGCGCGTCGTCGACCACGACGACCTTCTCGCGCAGTCTCTTCGCCGCCGCGCGGGTCAGCTCGACCAGCTCGGCGCGGGCCGCGTCGTCGACGATCTGGTCCATCTTCGCGAGGCCCTCGAAGGCGTCCTTGCAGAAGAAGACGCCGGGGGCGTACACCTCGTCGCTCTCTCTCCCGTGCGGGTAGAGCGCGCGCAGGCCGAAGTCTCTGTTGATCGCGGCGCCGCCGATCAGGACCGGGTAGGGCAGCTCACGCTGGTGCAGCTCCTGGACGGCGAGCGGCATCTGCTTCGAGGTCGAGACGAGCAGCGCGGAGAGGCCGATCGCGTCGGCTCTGTGCTCCTGCGCCGCCTCGAGGATCGTCGAGACCGGGACCTGCTTGCCGAGGTCGACGACGGTGTAGCCGTTGTTCGTCAGGATCGTGTTGACGAGCGACTTGCCGATGTCGTGGACGTCGCCGAAGACGGTCGCGAGCACGACCGTGCCCTTCGTGTAGCCCTCGAGCCGGTCGAGGTAGTTCTCCAGCCGCGCGACGGCCTTCTTCATCACCTCGGCGCTCTGCAGCACGAACGGCAGGATCAGCTCGCCGGCGCCGAACTTGTCGCCGACCTCCTTCATCGCCGGCAGCAGCACGCCGTTCAGCGTCGGGACGGCGCCGATCTTGTCGACCGACTTGTCGATCCAGTCCTCGACGCCCTCCTTCTTGCGGCGCAGGATGTGGAAGTGCAGCGCCTCCTCGGGCTCCATCCCGGCGGTCGGGTCGGCAGCCTCGTCCTCGCTCGACTCGCCCTTCTCCTCGAAGTGCTCGATGAAGCGCTGGGTCGCGTCGTCGCGGCGGTTGAAGACGAGGTCGTCGGCCAGTTCGCGCTCGTTCTCGGGGATCTCCGAGTACGGCGTGACGTCCTTCGGGTGCACCATCGCGAGGTCGAGGCCGGCCTCGACGCAGTGGTGCATGAAGACCGAGTTCAAGACCTCGCGGGCCGCTCTGCCGAAGCCGAAGGAGACGTTCGAGACGCCGAGCGAGGTCAGCACGCCGGGCAGCTGCGCCTTGATCTCGCGGATGCCCTCGATCGTCTCGACGGCCGAGTCCTTGAACTCGTCCGAGCCGGTCGCGAGCGTGAAGGTGAGCGCGTCGAAGATCAGCAGCTCGGCCGGCAGGCCGTGCTCCTCGACGACGTACTGATGGATCCGCTTGGCGACGTCCACCTTGCGCTGGCGCGTCTTCGCCATCGACTCCTCGTCGATCGTAAGCGCGATCAGCGCGGCGCCGTGCTCGATGCAGAGCGGCGTGACGAGGTCGAGCTTGTCGCGCCCAGCCTCGAGGTTGACGGAGTTGACGATGCCGCGACCGGGGATGTGCTCGAGCGCCGCCTTCATCACGTCGGGCTCGGTCGTGTCGATCTGGATCGGCGCCGGCAGCGACAGCGAGACGCGCTTGACGAGCTCGCTCATCTGCTCGGCCTCGTCCTGGCGCTCGGTCAGCGCGACGCAGATGTCGAGCACGTGGGCGCCGAGCTCGACCTGGTTCTCGGCGATCGCGAGCAGGCCGTCGTAGTCGTCGGCGAGCAGCAGCTCCTTCGCCTTGCGCGAGCCCTGCGAGTTGACGCGCTCGCCGACGATCGTCGGGCGCGGCTCCTGCGCCAGCGTCGTCGCGGCGATCATCGAGGAGACGTGCGCCGGCCGCGCGGCCGGGCGCGGCTGCACCGCGCTGCCGCGGACGGCGTCGGCGATCGCCTTGATGTGCTGCGGGTTGGTGCCGCAGCAGCCGCCGACGATCGAGATGCCGTAGCGGTCGACGAACTCCTTCAGCGTCTTCGCCAGCGGCTCCGGCTTCTCCGGGAAGATCGTCTCGCCGTCGGGTCCCTGCAGCGGCAGGCCGGCGTTGGGGATGCAGTGGACGGGCAGGGGGGAGAACTCGCCGAGAAAGCGGATCGCGTCGCGCATGTCCTCGGGGCCGGTCGAGCAGTTGAGCCCGATCGCCTGCACGTCGAGCGCGGTCAGCGTCGTCAGCACCGCCGAGATGTCGGTGCCGAGCAGCATCTTGCCGCCGTTGGGCAGCAGCGAGACGGAGACCTGGATCGGCAGCGTCTTGCCGGTCGCCTTGAACGCCTCGCGCGCGCCGAAGATCGACGCCTTCACCTCGAGGATGTCCTGCGCCGTCTCGATCATCAGCAGGTCGGCGCCGCCCTCGATCAGGCCGGTCGCCTGCTCGCTGAAGACCTCGACCAGTCTGCCGAAGGAGATGTTGCCGAGCGTCGGGTCGTCGGAGGCGGGGAGGAAGCCGGTCGGGCCGATCGAGCCGGCGACGAAGCGCGACTCGCCGGCCGCCTTGCGCGCGATCTCGGCGCCTCTGCGGTTGATCTCCAGCGTGTGCTCGCCGAGGCCCCACTCCTCGAGCTTCAGCCGCGACGCCTGGAAGGTGTCGGTCTCGACGACGTCGGCGCCGGCGTCGAGCATCGACGCGTGCACGCCCTCGATCACGTCCGGGCGGTTGAGGATCAGCGCCTCGTGGCACTTGCCCTGCAGTCCGCCGTAGTCCTCCGAGGTCAGCTCGAACTGCTCGAGCGTGGCGCCCATGCCTCCGTCGAAGACGACGACACGGCTGCGGATGGCATCGAGGTAGTCACGCATCGCTCGATCCTACCAAGGCTCGCCCCAACCTTGACACGCTCGTGCCAAGGTTGGGGTCGGCCCGCGGGGACGGCCTCAGTTGAAGGCGTACTGCTCGTATTCGGCGACGTTGTCCTGCGTCACCGTCGCGGCCGGGACGACGATCTGGCGCGGCACCTCCGGCGGCACCAGCTCCGGGAAGCCCTCGCCGAGCGCGATCAGGCGCGCCATGTTGACCGCCGACGCGGCCATGTTCGGGTTGTAGAGGAAGGTCGCGGCGTAGAGCCCGCCCTCTCTGATCTGATCCATCGCGTCCTGCGAGCCGCCGACGCCGGTCAGGAACATCTCGTCCTGGCGATCGGCGTTGCGGATCGCCTGCACGACGCCCTGCGCCATGTCGTCGTCGTGCGTGTAGACGGCGTCGATTCTGTCCTGCGCCTGCAGGATCGTCTCCATCACTCTCAGGCCGGTGTCGGGGTTGAAGTCGCCCGGCTGTCTGGCGACGATCTCGACGCCGCCGTCGGGGCAGGCCTTTCTGAGTTGGTCGGAGAACCCTCTCGAGCGCTCCTCGGTGACGGAGATGCCGGCGAGCCCCTGGATCTCGACGACGTTGCCGTCGCATCTCAGTCTGTCGGCGATGTAGTCGGCCGCCAGCACGCCGATCTGGTAGTTGTCGCCGAGGATCGTCGCGGTCGCGGCGTCGGGCGCCGTGAAGAGGCGGTCGACGTTGATCACCGGGATCCCGGCCGCCTCCGCTCTCTGCGCGACCGGCGTCAGCGCCGCGCCGTCCTGCGGCAGCACGACGAGCGCGTCCGGTCTGTCCGGGATCACCTGCTCGATCTGCTGCGCCTGCGAGTCGGCGTCGGCCGCTTCCAGCAGACGGAAGTCGACGTCGTCGTATCTGTCGGCCTGCGCCTGCGCGTTCTTGGAGATCGCGCCGAGCCAGCCGTGGTCGGTCGGCGGCACGCTCGCGACGATCGTGACCGGTCCGCCACTCCCGCCCGTCTCGGCTGCCGCTCCCGCCGTGGTCGTCGTCTCGACGGCCGCGTTGGTCGCGCCGCCGCCGTCGTCATCGTTGTTGCTGTCGCCGCCGCACGCGGCGGCGCCGAACGTGAGCAGAGCCGCGACGGAGATCGCGGCCAATGGTCGCTTGAGCGACATGTCCCCTCCTCCTGCTGTGGTTTTCGACGTTCACAGCCGCGCTTCCGGCCGCTGCAGCAGCACCGCGCCGAGCACGATCGCGCCCTTCACGACCTGCTGCACCTCAGTCGACAGGTCCAACTGCGTCATCAAGCTGAAGATCAGCGCGAACGTCAGCACCCCGAGGAAGGTGCCGCCGATCGTCGCTCGCCCGCCCGCAAGGCTCGTGCCGCCGATCACGACGGCGCCGATCGCGTCGAGCTCGTAGAGATTGCCGCTGACCGGCGAGGCGCTGCCCAGCCGCGCGCACAGCAGCACGGCGGCGACGCCGGCGAGCAGCCCCGACATCACGTAGACGCTGAGGATCGTCCGCCGCACCGGCACGCCGGCGATCCGCGCCGCCTCGCGATTGCCGCCGACGGCGACGACGTAGCGGCCGTAACGGGTGCGATTGAGCACCAGCCAGCCGGCGATCACGATCCCGAGGAAGACGAAGACCGAGATCGGGATCCCCGCGATCCGCCCGGTGCCGAACCACAGCAGCGAGAAGGGGGCGGGGTCGCCGAAGGAGCCGCCGTTGAGGTCGAGCAGGCCGACCGGCAGCTTGTCGTTGAGCAGCAGCGCGACCCCACGCGCGATCGAGAACATCGCGAGCGTCGCGATGAACGGCACGACGCGGCCGTAGGCGATCGCGATCGCGTTGACCGAGCCGAGCAGCGTCGCGAAGCCGACCGCGCCGAGGATGAAGACGAGCGTCGAGCCCTCGGGGTCGACGAGGATGCCGCCGAACATGCCGGCGGCGGCGACCATCGAGCCGACCGAGAGGTCGATCCCGGCGGTCGCGATCACGAACGTCATGCCGATCGCGAGCACCCCGACGACGCTCGCCTGCGTCAGCATGTTGCGGACGTTGTCCCACGTCGGGAAGGTGTCCGGCTTCAGGATCGAGCCGGCGACGAACAGCGCGATCACCACGAGCACGAGCGCGTACTCCTGCAGTTGCAGCCCCGCGACCCGTCTCCTCAACAGCGCGCCGGTCCCGGCTTCTCGCTCCTCTGGCGGCTCGACAGACGTCGTCATCTGACCTCCTCGATCAGGTCGGCCGAATCGGTCGGCGCGACGGCATGGCGCAGCAGCTCGCGCTCGCTCGCGCGCTCGCCGTCGACCTCGAAGACCGCCTCGCCCTCGCGCATCACGACGATGCGGCTGCAGATGCCGACCAGCTCGCCCAGCTCGGAGGAGACGACCAGCACGGCGACGCCCGCGGCCGCGAGGTCGACGATCACGCGGTACAGCTCCGCCTTCGTCGCGACGTCGACGCCGCGCGTCGGCTCGTCGAGCAGCAGCACGCGGCAGCGGTGCAGCAGCCAGCGCGCGAGCACGACCTTCTGCTGGTTGCCGCCCGAAAGCTCGCGCACGATCCGGTCGGGGTCGTCGGGCACCGTCTGCAGCCGACGCAGCTGGTCGCGCGCCGCCGCGCGCTCGGCGCGGACGTTCAGCAGGCCGCGCTCGAAGCGGGTGAGGTCGGCGAGGCTGACGTTCTTCGTCTGGCTCCAGCCGAGCAGCAGCCCCTGCGACTTGCGGTCCTCCGGCGCCAGCCCGAGGCCGGCCGCGATCATGCGGTCGGGGCGGCCGGGCGGCTGCACTCTGCCGTCGATCCGCACCTCGCCGGCGTCGGGCCGGTCGAGGCCGTAGATCATCCGCAGCAGCTCGGTGCGGCCGGAGCCGACGAGGCCGCCGAGGCCGAGCACCTCGCCGGCCCGCACCTGCAGGCTGACGGAGCGGACGGCCGGCAGCCGCCGCAGCTCGCGCACGTCGAGCACGACGTCGCCGGCCGTGCGCGGGCGGTCGGGGTAGAGCTGCTGCGGCGCACCTCCGACCATCAGCTCGACGAGGCGGTCGGTCGACGTGTCGGCGGGCAGGCCGGTCGCGGCGGTGCGGCCGTCGGAGAGGACCGTGACGCGATCGCCGATGCGGCGGATCTCGTCGAGGCGGTGCGAGATGTAGATCACCGCGACGCCGTCGGCGGTCAGCCGCCGCACGACCTCGAACAGCGTCTCGATCTCGCCGTCGTCGAGGATCGCGGAGGGCTCGTCCATGATCAGCAGGCGCACGTCGTGCGAGAGCGCGCGGGCGATCGAGACGATCTGCTGCGCGGCCGGCCGCAGCTCGCCGACGCGCTTGCGCGGGTCGATCGACTCGTGGCCGAGGCGGGTCAGCAGCGCGGCCGCGTCGCGACGCATCCGCTCGAGGTCGAGGAAGGGGCCGCGGCGCGGCTCGTGCGCGAGGAAGACGCTCTGCGCGACCGTCAGCTGCTCGACCAGGTCGAGCTCCTGGTAGATCGTCGCGACGCCGCGCCGCAGCGAGGCGGCCGGATTGCCGACCGGCAGCGGCTCGCCGTCGAGCAGGATCTCCCCGGCCGTCGGCGCGACCGCGCCGGCGACGCACTTGATCAGCGTCGACTTGCCCGCGCCGTTGGGGCCGAGCAGGCAGTGGACCTCGCCGCGCTGGACCTCGAAGTCGACGCCGCTGAGCGCGCGCACGCCCGGGTACTCCTTCACGAGGCCGCGGACGGCGAGCGTCGGCGCCGCCATCTCAGCCGACCACCAGCGGTCGCAGCGTGCGGTGGGCGATCTCCAGACCCTGCTCGACCTTCCGCGGCGTGCCGCCCCAGACCGGGTCCTCGTGCTCGACCGAGAGCGCGCCGTCGAAGCCGCCCTCGTAGAGCGTGTCGACGTAGCGGCGGAAGTCGACGGCGCCCAGCCCCGGGATGCGGTAGCGCCACCAGCCCATCTCCCACGGCTGCTCGCCGCGCGTCGCGACGCGGCCGAAGAAGCCGTAGCGGTCGCGCTGCGCGGGGAAGGTCTCGGCGTCCTTCGCGTGCGCGTGGATGACGCGCTCGACGTACGGTCTCAGCGCGGCGATCGGATCGATCCCGAGCCACAGCAGGTGGGAGGGGTCGAAGTTGAGGAAGAGCCCCAGCTCGAACATCCACTCCCACAGCTCCGGCGAGTAGGCGAGGTTGCCAGGGCCGCCGTCGGGATGCCAGCCCTCCATCACGCAGTTCTCGATCATCAGCCGCACGCCGCGCTCGGCGGCGTAGTCGACCAGCGGCGGCAGCACGCGCTCGGCCTCGCGCAGGTTGTCGAGCACGCTGCGGCCGGGGTCGCGGCCGACGAAGGTCCCGACCGGGACGCCGCCGAGAGCTGCCGCGGCGTCGATGCAGGCGCGCACGTGCGCGTGGATCGCGGCGCGCTCCTGCGGGTCGGGATGGAGGTTGTTGTCGTAGTAGGCCAGCGCCGAGAGCGACAGGCCGTTGTCGGCCAGCGCGGCGCCGACGCGCTCGCGCTCGCGCGCGTCGAAGGCGTCGGCGGCGAGGTGGGAGGCGGTGAAGGGGCGGTCGCCGAGCGTCGGCCAGGCCGCCAGCTCGAGCGTCTCGTAGCCGTGCGCGCCGGCCCACTGCGCGACCGCCTCCAGCGGCCGCTCCGGCATGCAGGCCGTGAGGAAGCCCAGTCTCACGCGTGCGCCTCCGCACTCCGCGGGCTGGGCACGTCGGTCCACGCTCCACCGGCGGCTGCCGAGGAGAGCACGGCCTCGGTGATCTGGACGGCGCGCCGCCCGTCGGCGAACAGCGGCAGCCCGTCGGGCGCCTCGCCGCTGCGGATCGCCGCGTAGGCGTCGGCGACGAAGGCGTCGAAGCAGCTGGCGTAGCCCTGGGGGTGACCGGCCGGGAGCGTGGCGAGGCGGGCCGCGGCGGGGGAGAGCACTGCGGCGTCGCGCTGCAGCAGTGCGATGGCGTCGCGCTGGCCGCGCCACAGCTGCTCGGGCTGCTCCTGGTCGAAGACGAGCGTCTCCTCGCCCGCGTCCCACTCGATCCAGAGACGGTTCTTGCGGCCGGGGGAGACCTGGCTGACGACGACGCTTCCGAGCGCGCCGCGGTCGGTCTCGAACTGCACCAGCGCGACGTCCTCGGTGTCGACCGGTCGCTGCGCGCCGCCGCCCTCGCCATCGCCGCTGGCGCCGCGCGCGAAGGCCGGGCGGCCACCACCCTCGCTGCGCTGTGGCACGACCGTCGCGGTGCGCGCGCTGAGGCGGGCGATGCGGTGCCCGGATGCGAACTCGGCGAGGTCGCACCAGTGCGAGCCGATGTCGGCGAAGGCGCGCGAGCGACCGCCGAGCGCACGCTGCACGCGCCAGTTGTCGTCGGCGGGCAGCGAGAGCCAGTCCTGCAGGTACGTGCCGTGCAGCAGCCGCAGCGGGCCGCTGCGACCGTCGCGCAGCCGCTCGCGCGCCTCGCGCACCATCGGGTAGTAGCGGTAGACGAACGGCACCGTCCCCCACAGCGCGCGGCTCGCGGCTTGCTCGACGAGCGTGCTCGCGCCGGCGTCGTCGAGCGCGAGCGGCTTCTCGCAGACGACGTGCTTGCCGGCCTCCAGCGCCGCCTGCGCGAGCGGCACATGGAGGTGGTTGGGTGCGCAGACGTGGACGACGTCGACGTCGTCGGCGACGACCAGCTCCTCCGCGGAGGCGCAGGCGCGGGCCGCGCCGAGGCGGCTCGCGGCGGCGCGCGCCGACGCTTCCGACGACGCCGCGACGGCGGTGACGCGTCCGCCCGCGAGCAGCGCCGAGCGGGCGTGGACGGCGCCGATGAAGCCCGCGCCGACGATGCCGGCGCGGAGCGGTGCTCCTCCTCCACTCACAGGTTCGACGATCCCACAGACTTTTGACTTAAGTCAAGGCAAAAGATGGTGTGAAATCAGACAGGAGTGAAGTCTTTAAAGCTCTCATCGCGCGAAAGTCGGTCCGTGCGCATGCTTTACTTCGCTCGTGGTGGCAGCCAACGACGACTCAGGCGACGGCGCTCGCCCGTCCGCCGGCGAGGCTCCGAGCGCCGGCGCGCTCCTGCGCGTGATCCGCGACGCCGGCGCGCTGACGCGCGCCGACCTGATGCGCCGCACCGGCCTCGCGCGCTCGACGGTCGCCCAGCGCGTCGACGCGCTGCTGCGCCACGAGCTGCTGCACGAGGTCGGCGGCGACTCGACCGGCGGCCGCCCGGCGGCCGCGCTCGCCTTCAACGACGCCTCCGGCGTCGTGCTGTGCGCCGACCTCGGCGCGACCCACTCGCGGCTGGCGGTCTGCGACCTCGGCGGCGCCTCGCTCGGCGAGGAGGTCGAGGAGTTCGCGATCGCCGACGGCCCGGAGGCGGTCCTCGCGACTGTCGACGCGCGCTTCGAGGCGCTACTGGCGCTCGCCGGGCGCGACCGGCGGCAGGTGCGCGGGATCGGCGTCGGCGTGCCGGGTCCGGTCGCGTTCGACCGCGGCGAGCCGGCCAATCCGCCGATCATGCCCGGTTGGGACGGCTTCTCGGTCCCCGGCTGGTTCGCCGACCGCTACGACGCGCCCGTGCTGGTCGACAACGACGTCAACATCATGGCGCTCGGCGAGCACTCGGCCAGCTGGCGCGACCGCGTCCACCTGCTGTTCATCAAGGTCGGGACGGGGATCGGCTGCGGGATCGTCGTCGACGGCCGCATCCACCACGGCGCGAAGGGCGCCGCGGGCGACATCGGCCACATCCGCCTCGCTGGCTGGGAGGTCACCTGCCGCTGCGGCAACGTTGGCTGCCTGGAGGCGGTCTCCGGCGGCGGCGCGCTCGCGCGGCGGCTCTCGGAGCAGGGCGTCGAGGCGCGCACGAGCCGCGACGTCGTGCGGCTCGTCAAGGGCGGCAGCGGCCCCGCGACACAGCTCGTGCGCGAGGCGGGGCGCAACCTCGGCGAGGTGCTGGCGGGCTGCGTCAACTTCTTCAACCCCGAGGTGATCGTGATCGGCGGCGACGTCGGGAACGCCTCGCAGCAGCTGCTGGCGGGCGTGCGCGAGGTGGTCTTCCAGCGCTCGCTGCCGCTCGCGACCGAGGACCTGCGCGTCGTGCCGAGCGGCCTCGGCGACCGCGCCGGCGTCGTCGGGGCGGCGAACATGGTGATCGAGCACGTCCTCTCGCCCGCCGCGATCGACCGCGCGCTGCGGCGCGCGGCGGTCGCTTAACAACACGACCCCCGGCGCTCCGCGGGGAGGAGCGCCGGGGGTCGTGGGACGCTCGCGCGGACGGGCGCGAGCACCGCTTGTCGCGAGCCGCTTACTTGATGAAGAGGATCTCGCTGTACTTGGGGAGCGGCCAGAGGTCGTCGGCGACGACCTTCTCCAGCTTGTCGGCGACCTCGCGGACGGCGTCCATCGCGGGGATCACCGAGTCGCGCAGGAAGTTCGCCCACACGGCCGGCGGCTCGTCTTCCTGGTTCTCCTTCAGGTTGACGTTCTCGAGCGCCTTGATCACCGTGACGAACTCGTCGACGAGCGTCTGGGTCTCGCTGGTCAGCGACTCGACGCCGGCGCTCTTCAGCAGCGCCAGGTGGCGCAGCGCCGCCGGCAGCAGCAGCGTGCGCGCGATCGACGCCGCCGTCTCCGCCTCGATGTTGATCTTGACCGCGTACTGCTCGGTGAAGACGTCGAAGCGGGACTCCAGCTCGCGCTCGGAGAGCACTCTGTACTGCTCGAACACCTTGACGGTGTCCTCCGCGACGAAGTACGGCAGCGCGTCCGGCGTCGTTCTGAGGTTGAGCAGCCCGCGCTCGGCGGCCTCGTTGTGCCACTCCTCCGAGTAGCCGTCGCCGTCGAAGACGACGCGCTTGTGCGCGGCGTAGCTCTTCTGCAGCACCGGGCGCAGCGCCTCCTCCAGCGAGGCGCCGCCCTTCAGCGCCTCTTCGAGCTGGGCGGAGAGGTCGTCGATCGCCTCGGCGACGATCGTGTTGAGGACCGTGTTCGGCAGCGCCACCGACTGCGTCGAGCCGATCGCGCGGAACTCGAACTTGTTGCCGGTGAAGGCGAACGGGCTGGTGCGGTTGCGGTCGCCGCCGTGGAGCGGCAGCGGCGGCAGCACGTCGGTGCCGAGGCCGAGGAACGAGCCGGGCACGGCCTCGCCGGCCTCGCCCTTCTCGATCGCCGTGTAGACCGTCTCGAGCTCTCTGCCGAGGAAGATCGAGATGATCGCCGGCGGCGCCTCGTTGGCGCCGAGGCGGTGGTCCTGACCGGGGCCGGCGGCCGTCGCGCGGACGAGGCCCTGGTGCTTGTCGACGGCCTGGATGACCGCGGTGCAGAAGAACAGGAACGAGAGGTTCGAGTGCGGCGTCGCACCCGGCTCGAGCAGGTTCGAGCCCGTGTCCGTGCCCATCGACCAGTTGTTGTGCTTGCCGGAGCCGTTGACACCCGCGAACGGCTTCTCGTGCAGGAGGCAGACGAGGCCGTAGCGGCGCGCGACCGTCTGCAGCACCTGCATCGTCAGCTGCTGGTGGTCGGAGCCGACGTTGGAGTTCTCGAAGATCGGCGCGACCTCGTACTGGGCCGGCGCGACCTCGTTGTGGCGCGTCTTGATCGGCACGCCCAGCTTCGCCAGCTCCAGCTCGACCTCGAGCATGTAGGCGAGCACGCGCTCCGGGATCGAGCCGAAGTAGTGGTCGTCGAGCTCGTGGCCCTTCGGCGGCTTGGCGCCGAACAGCGTGCGACCGGTCGTGATCAGGTCGGGGCGCTCGAAGTAGTACTGCTCGTCGATCAGGAAGTACTCCTGCTCCGGGCCGACGGTCGTGAAGATCCTCTGCGACTGCTCGTCGCCGAGCAGGCGCAGCGCTCTGATCGCGGAGGTCGAGAGGGCCTCCATCGAGCGCAGCAGCGGGATCTTCGTGTCGAGCGCCTCGCCCGTCCAGGAGGCGAAGGCGGTCGGGATGCAGAGCAGCGCGCCGTTCGGGTTCTCGAGGATGAACGCGGGGCTGGTCGGGTCCCAGGCGGTGTAGCCGCGCGCCTCGAAGGTCGCGCGCAGGCCGCCGGTCGGGAAGGAGGAGGCGTCGGGCTCGCCCTGGATCAGCTCCTTGCCGGAGAACTCGGCGATCGCGGTGCCGTCGCCGTCGGGGCCGTAGAACGAGTCGTGCTTCTCGGCGGTCGAGCCGGTCAGCGGCTGGAACCAGTGGGCGTAGTGGGTCGCGCCCTTCTCCAGCGCCCACTCCTTCATCGCCAGCGCGACGGCGTCAGCCAGCGAGCTGTCGAGCGCCTCGCCGTTCTCCAGCGTCGACTGGAGCTGCTTGTAGACGGACTTCGGCAGCCGCTTGCGCTGCTCGGCCGGGCTGAAGACGTCCTGGCCGAAGACCTGGTTGTCGGGAAGCGTCAGGTCAATGGTGCCGAGCGTGGCACCATTGGGCGACCACTGGGCCGCAGTGACGTTCTCTTGACGGATTCTGGGCATAGACGGGTGTGGTTCCTTTCCATCGTCCGTGCCGGGTACATCCCGGCTCGGCGCCGCTGATCGGTACGGCGAAGGACGGTGGCTCGTAATTTCCGTGCTCGGCGAGCCTACGAAGCTTGCGCGGGATCGACACTATCCGCATGTCCAAAGGAACGCGGTGACCGTTCGCCGCCTGACATCGCCGTGAGCTGGCGCGCCGAGCCGGGTCCTCTTCCTCGCGCGTGACTATAAGGGGCCGGATCGCCCGCCGCGACGATCGCGCCGGAAGGCGGAGCCTCGCGGATCGCGCCAGCGGGGCCCGCGGCGGCGTGGCGAAAGTGGCGCGGCGATCTTTCGCCACGTGGCCAAAGATCCCTCCGGCCCGCTTGCGCAGACTGCCCGTACCGTCATTCGAAGCGCCCGCCACTCGGCCGGCGGCGCGTCCGATCAGGTGTCCGAACTCGGCTCCGGCATCGTAATGACGGGCGGTGCCGGTCCGTGCAGCGCGGGGGCCCGTGGCGCGCGAGCGCCGCGGGCCCTTGTGTGCGGCTCAGCGTCTGGCTTCTGAGGCCGGGACGCGCTCGACGTTGCCGTCGGCGGTCACGCGCGCCTGCGCGGGACGGCGGTCGACGTCGACGTCGAAGCTGCCGCTGGCGCGCTCGCCGTCGCCCTCGACGACCTTCGCGCCGCCGCCGAGGCTGCCGGAGAGGCGATAGGTCAGTCTGTATCTGCCGGGGACTATCGCCGCGACCCGCCAGAGGAATCTGCCCTCTCTGTCGGGCGCGACCGGTCCGGTCGCATAGGTGTCGCCGTAGGCGGTCGAGCCGGGACTCTCGTCGACGATCCAGACCGGGCGCGAGCGCGACGAGAGGCCGGGCGTCTCGTCGGTGCGGCTGAAGGCCGCCGCGCGCGTGCCGTCGCTGCCGACGGCTTCGAGCGTCGCGGAGAGGTTCGGGATCGTTCTGCCGCTCTCGTTTCTGACGACCAGCTCGAGCGTCGTCTCGTCGGCGAGATGCTGCTGGGCGGGGAACTCGGCGGTGACGACGTCGACTCTGTACGTGCCGTCGCTGTCGTCGGCGTCCTGGCGTTCGCCGCCGCCGCAACCGGCAAGGGCCAGCGCGGCGGCCGTGAGGGCCACCGTTCCGCTTCGCAGGATCGCGTCTCTCCCGGGCACAGCGGCGCGAACATAGCACGCGCTCTGGTCGCCGTTCGCCGGTTCCCCAGGTCGCCGGGATCGCCAGTCACAGACGTTTATAGATCGGCTTGTCTCTCGCTCGGCCGGCGCGACGGTTCTCGTTTGGCATGCGTCCCAGCCGTGCCATACGCTGTGCCGCGGAAGGTGCCGTTTGAGCGCCTTCTCCCGTGTTTTCCAGGGAGGACGAGAGAGAGATGGTCCGAACGGTCGCCGACCGAGCCTTAGCTCCGACGAGGAACGCGCTCGAGGAGATCGGCGACATGATGATCCTGACGGGCAAGACGATCGTCTCTGCGATCCGTCCGCCGTACCCGTACGGCGGCGAGTTCATCTCGCAGTTCCTGTTCGCGCTGAAGCTGTGCTGGTTCCCGCTGCTCGTCTCGACGGTGGCCTTCGGCTACGGCGCGCCAGGGCTGCAGGCGGCCAACTTCCTCGTCCTGTTCGGCGCCCTCGATCGCCTGGGCGGCTTCTTCGTGCTCGCTTCCATCCGGGAGTTCGCGCCGTTCGTGACCGCGATCGTGCTCGCCGGCGTCGCCGGCACCGCGATCACGGCCGACCTCGGCGCGCGCAAGATCCGCGAGGAGCTGGACGCGTTGCAGGTGCTCGGCGTCGACCCGGTCAAGAACCTCGTCGTGCCGCGCTTTCTCGCGCTGATGCTCGTGACCGGGCTGTTCAACGTCTACGCGCTCCTGTTCGGCATCTTCGGCGGCATCCTCGCGACGGTCGTCTACGGCGCGCCGCTGGGGCCGTTCTTCGCGACCTTCCTGACGAACGCGTCGACGACCGACCTGTGGGGGTCGATGCTGAAGACGACCCTGTTCGGCGCGATCATCGCGATCGTCTGCTGTTACAAGGGCATGACCGCCTCGGGTGGGGCGGAGGGCGTCGGCCGCGCCGTCAACCAGGCGGTCGTCATAGCTTTCATGGGAATCTTCGCGTTCAACTACGTCTTCACGCAGACGCTGCTGGCGACCCATCCCGAGATCAACCTGATCCGCTGATGGCGCTCGGACTCGACATTGGGAGGAACGTGTGAGCCGCGACTCCGACAAGGACCGTCTCGACGACGACCAGCGCGACTACGCGACTGCCGCCGAGCAGGGCGACGTGATGGGCGAGATCGACGATCCCAGCGGGGAGAAGGACCTCTACCCTGAAGCTGAGGTCGAGCCTGAGACTCGTGCGCTCGAGCCGCGTGTGTCCGTCGTCTCCGAGCAGCCCGACGCCGCCGCCGTCCCCGGCGCCGACGAAGACGAGTTCCGCTGGCACACCGAGGCCCGCCACGCCGTCGAGGGCGTCGAGGACGCCGTCGAGTTCATCGACGTCCACAAGGCGTTCGGCCGCAACGAGGTCCTGCGCGGCCTCAACCTCGGCATCCCAGAGGGCAAGATCTCGATGATCCTCGGCCCGTCGGGCACGGGCAAGTCGGTCTGCATCAAGCACATGGTCGGGCTGCTCTACCCGGACCAGGGCGACATCCTCGTGCACGGCGAGTCGGTCCCGAACATGGTCGACGACGACCTCTTCGAGATGCGCAAGAAGTTCGGCGTCCTCTTCCAGGACGGCGCCCTCTTCGGCTCGATGAACCTCTACGACAACGTCGCCTTCCCGCTGCGCCAGCACACGGACAAGGGCGAGGAGGAGATCGCCGACATCGTCAACCGGCGCCTGCGCGAGGTCGGCCTCGGCTCCTCCAACGACAAGATGCCGAACGAGCTGTCGGGCGGCATGCGCAAGCGCGCGGGCTTCGCGCGCGCGCTCGTGCTCGATCCAGAGATCGTGCTCTTCGACGAGCCCGACTCCGGCCTCGACCCGGTCCGCACCGCGCTGCTGTGCGAGCTGATCAAGGAGGTGCACGCCGAGAACGGCGGCGCCTACGTCGTGATCACGCACGACATCGCCAGCGCCCGTCGCGTCGCCGAGTTCATCGCCGTGCTGTGGCGTGGGCGGATCGTCGAGTCGGGCCCCGCGAGAGACCTGTTCGCCTCGGAGAACCCCTTCGTCCGCCAATTCCTGAGCGGGGAGTCGCAAGGCCCCCTCGGGATGGAGTAGGTCCGCCCGGAACCCACCCTTGACCTTCGTCGTCCTCATCGTTTCGGCAAGCCGGAAGGCGGTCGCGTGACCGTCGCGCGCGGTGCCGCCCTCGGCGCGCTGCTGCTGGTCGTCGCGATCGTCGTGATCGTGCTGCTCGGCGGTGGCGGCGGCGAGCAGTACCGGCTCGTCTTCCAGACGGCCGGACAGCTCGTGAGAGGCAACGACGTGCAGATCGGCGGCCGCCGCATCGGCAGCGTCGACGACATCTCGCTGACCGACGACAACCAGGCGGCGGTCGAGATCACCGTCGAGGAGCCGTACGCGCCGCTGCACGAGGGGACGACCGCGACGATCCGGCTGTCGTCGCTCTCCAGCGTCGCCAACCGCTACATCTCGCTGACGCCCGGGCCCAACAGCGCGCCCGAGCTGAAGCCCGGCGCGACGCTCGACACCGCCTCGACGACCTCGGTCGTCGACATCGACCAGCTCTTCAACACGCTCGACGAGAGAACCCGCGAGGGGCTCGTCAACGTGATCCAGGGCTCCGCGACCCAGTACGAGGGCAAGACGAGAGAGGTCCAGGAGGCGGCGAAGTACCTCAGCCCCGCGCTCTCCTCGACCTCGAAGCTGATGCTCGAGCTGACGCGCGACCAGAGAAACCTCGAGGCCGCGATCGTCAGCGGCGCGCGCGTCGTCTCCGCCGTCGGCGAGAAGCGCAACGAGCTGTCGGCGCTGATCGGCAGCCTCAACGTGATGATGGGCGCGATCGCGAGCGAGAACCAGGGGCTCGCGGAGACGCTCGACGAGCTGCCCGGGACGCTGCGCGAGGCGAACACGACCTTCGTCGACCTGCGCTCCGCGCTCGACGACCTCAACCCGCTCGTCGACGCCTCCAAGCCGGCGACGAAGGACCTCGCGAGATTCTTCGGCGAGTTCCGGCCGCTCGTCGACGAGGCCGTCCCGACCTTCACCGACCTGAGCGCCTTCGTCAACACGCCCGGCCCCGACAACGACGCGACCGACCTCGTGCGGATGCTGCCCGAGCTGCAGCGCGTCGGCTCGCCGGCCTTCGAGAACTCCGTCAAGGCGATGCGCCAAGGCCAGCCGGTCGTCGACTTCTTCCGCCCGTACACGCCGGAGCTGGTCGGCTGGCTGCGCAGCTTCGGCCAGTCGACGGCCAACTACGACGCCAACGGCCACTACGCCCGCGCGCTCGCGAACTTCGGCGCCTTCACCTACTCGCAGGGCGCCGACGGCTCCGAGGTGCTGAACCCGGTCTCGCCGGACCAGCGCTTCCTGAACCAGAGAGCCGACGCGACGCGCCGCTGCCCGGGCGGCGCCAGCCAGGCGCGGCCGGACGGCTCCAACCCGTGGCTTGCGCCCGGCGGCGACTGCGCCCCCTCCGACACCCTCACCGGCCCGTGAAGCGGCTGATCGGCATAGCGGCGGTCGCGCTCGCGGCGCTGGTCGTGCTGGTGGTCGCCACCGGCGCCGGCGGCGACAGCGACGGCTACAAGGTCCGCGCGATCTTCGACAACGCCGGCTTCCTCGTCCCCGGCGAGGACGTCAAGGTCTCCGGCGTCGTCGTCGGCACGATCGCCTCGCTCGACGTGACGCCGGAGCGCAAGGCGGCGGTCGTGCTGGAGATCACCGACCCGGCCTTCAGAGACTTCAAGCAGGACGCCAGATGCGCCGTGCGCCTGCAGTCGCTGCTCGGCGAGAAGTACGTCGCCTGCCAGCCGACGCAGCCGCGCAACGAGGGCGAGAGACCGTCGCCGTCGCTGAGACAGATCAGAGAGGGTCCGGGCAAGGGCGAGTACCTGCTGCCGATCGACCGCACCTCCTCGCCGGTCGACCTCGACATGCTGAACAACGTGATGCAGCTGCCCGAGCGGCAGCGGTTCGCGGTGATCATCAACGAGCTGGGCACCGGCCTCGCCGGCAACGGCGAGGAGCTGAGAGCGGCGATCCGCCGCGCCAACCCCGCGCTCGACGAGTTCGACCGTCTGCTGAAGACGCTCGGCGAGGAGAACGAGGTGCTGGCGAGACTGGCCGAGGACTCCGACGTCGACCTGACCGTGCTCGCCCGCGAACGCGAGTCGATCAGCAACTTCATCGACAAGGCAGCCGTGACGGCGACCGCGACCGCCCAGCAGGGCGACGCGCTCGAGCGCAACTTCGAGCTGCTGCCGCAGTTCCTCGACGAGTTCACGCCGACGATGGAGAGACTCGAGGAGTTCTCCAACGCCGCGACGCCGGTCTTCGAGGACCTCGGCGCCGCCGCGCCGTCGATCAACCAGCTGTTCGCGCAGCTCGGCCCGTTCTCGGAGGCGGCGCTGCCGACCTTCCGCACGCTCGGCGACGCCGCCGAGATCAGCAGAAGAGCACTGCTCGCCGCCAGACCGGTGATCCAGGACATCGACCAGCTGGCGCGCGCCGCCGGCCCGCTCGGCAGAGACTTCGCCGGCGGCCTCAGAAGCCTCAGAGGCCAGTACGGCATCGAGAACTTCATGCGCACCGTGCTCGGCTTCGCCGGCTCGATGAACGGCTACGACTCGGTCAGCCACTACGCGCGCGTGTACGCGCTGCTGACTCAGTGCCTCAGATACGAGGTGGCGCCGACTGGTTGCAGCGCGACGTGGAACGTCAGACAGAGCTTCGACGAGGTCGACGCCGATCCCAACGCCACCTCGGCGGCGACGCAGGAGCAGGCGGTCACAGCGCAGACGGAGCCGTCGGCGGACGCGCTGAGACTGCCGACCGTGACGCTGCCGGCCGCCCAGCGCGAGGAGCCCGCCGACAGCGAACCGGCGACCGCGCAGACCGACCCGGCGGACACCGGCGGTGCCGCTGATCCGCCGGCCGACGCGGCTGCCGATCCGCGCACCGGCGTGCTCGGCTACCTGCTCGGAAGCGAGGCCGTGCGATGAACCGCCGCAGCACATCCGTGGCGGCCAACCCGGTGCTGATCGGCGCCGCGACCGTGCTGGTCGTGATTGTCGCGGTCTTCCTCGCCTACAACGCCAACAACGGCCTGCCGTTCGTGCCGACCTACCGTCTCTACGCGGACGTCCACGACGCCGCCAACCTCGTGACGGGCAATGAGGTCCGCATCGGCGGCGACCGCGTCGGGATCATCTCCGCGATCGACCCCGTCGTGCACAGAAACGGCAGAGTCACGGCGAGGCTGACGCTCAAGCTCGACACGACCGTCGACCCGCTGCCGCAGAACTCGACGCTGATCGTGCGGCCGCGCTCGGCGGTCGGCCTCAAGTACCTCGAGATCACGCGCGGCGACTCCGACAGAGGGCTCGCCGCCGGCGCCACGATCCCGATCGAGAACGCGACGCCGAGACCGGTCGAGATCGACGAGTTCTTCAACATGTTCGACGAGAGAACGCGCGCGGCGAACCAGGCGAACCTGAAGATCTTCGGCGACGCGCTCGCCGGCCGCGGCGTCGACCTCAACGTCGCGATCGCCGAGCTCGACCCGCTGACGAGAAACCTGATCCCGGTGCTCGGCAACATCAACGCGCCGGAGACCGACCTGCGCGGCTTCTTCCGCGGTCTCGGCCGCGCGGCCGCCGCGGTGGCGCCGGTCGCCGAGCAGCAGGGCGAGCTGTTCCGCAACCTCTCGACGACGTTCGACGCCTTCGCCGCGATCGCCGACCCTTACTTGCAGGAGTCGATCGCGGGCGGCCCGCCGGCGATGGAGACGTTCATCGCGGCAGCTCCGTTCCAGCGAACCTTCCTGTCGGACTCGGCCGAGCTGTTCCGCGAGCTGCAGCCCGGGGCGCAGGCGCTGCGCACCTCCGCGCCGGTCCTGGCCGAGGCGTTCACCATCGGCACGCAGACCGTCAGAAGCGCCGCGGCGCTCAACGAGCGGCTCGGGCGCACGATGAGATCGGTCGAGGCATTCGCCGAGGATCCGCAGGTGCCGCTCGGCATCTCCGGCCTCAACAGAACGCTGAACGTACTCTCGCCGACGATCGCCAACCTGTCGTCGATGCAGCAGAGCTGCAACTACATCGCGCTGTTCCTGAACAACTCAGCATCGATCCTCGCCGACCACGACACGAGCCCTAACCCGTCGGGATCGTGGGTCAATATCGCCCCGTTCGGGCTCCCGATCGGCCCGAACAGCGAGGCGGGGCCGTCCTCGGCGCCGGCCGATGCTCCGCCGACGTTCAGCACCAACCCGGTCAACAACCTCCATGCCAATCCCTATCCGCTCGTCGGCGCGCCGGGCCAGAACGGCACCTGCATGACGGGGCAGGAGAGATACGTCGTCGGAAGAACGCTGATAGGGAACCCGCCCGGCACGCTCGGCAATCCGAAGCGCACCACGGTCGTCACCGAGAGACCGTTCGACGTCTTCGTCCCCGTGGACGTGCCCAGATGAGCCCCGCGAGAAGAGACAGCCGCGCGGTGCCGCCGACGCGTCGCAGACAGTGGAGCCGCTTCCGCGTCGGCCTGATCGCGCTGATCGTGCTGATCGTGCCGGTCTACCTCGCCTTCGCGAAGGACATCCCGTTCACGAACGGCTACCGCGTCACGGCCGTCTTCGAGACGTCGAACAACCTGCGCGCCGGCTCGCCGGTCCGCATCGCCGGCGTCAACGTCGGCAAGGTCAAGTCGGTCGGCCGCTACAAGGACACGAACCTCTCGCAGGTCACGATGGAGATCGACGACGCGGGGCTGCCGCTGCACAGAGACGCGACCGCGAAGATCCGGCCGCGCATCTTCCTCGAGGGCAACTTCTTCGTCGACCTCAAGCCCGGCACGCCCGGCTCACCGGACATCCCCGATGGCGGCACGATCCCGGTCGCGCAGACCTCGACGCCGGTCCAGCTCGACCAGCTGCTGACCGCGCTGCAGTCGGACTCGCGCGAGGATCTCCAGCACGTCCTGTCGGAGTACGGCACCGCGCTCAACTCGAAGCCGACGCCGGAGCAGGACGCCGAGCTGCCGCCGGACGTGCGCGGCCTGACCGGCGCCGAGGCGATAAACCGCTCCTACGACAACGCCGGCCCCGCGTTGAAGGGCGCGGCGATCGTCCAGGACGCGCTCCTCGGCGAGCAGCCGGGCGACCTGGCGCGCACGATCGCGGGGATCGCCAGACTGGCGAGAACGCTGGAGAGACGCGAAGGCCAGCTGCAGAGCCTGATCGTGAACTTCAACCTGACCGCCAGCGCCTTCGCCAACCAGAGCGGCGCCCTCAGCGAGACGCTGCGGCTGCTGCCGACGACGCTGGCGACCGCGAGAGACGCGCTCAACAGCTTCGACAGAGCACTGCCTCCGGTGCGCGCCTTCGCCAAGGAGATCCTGCCGGGCGTGCGCCAGACGGCCGCGACGGTCGACGCCGCCTTCCCGTGGATAGAGCAGACGCGCGCGCTGCTCGGTCCCGACGAGCTGCAGGGCCTGATGGCGCAGCTGACTCCGGCGACGAGAGACCTCGCGAGACTGACCGACCAGTCGCTCGAGCTGCTGCCCGAGATCGACGACTTCGCGCAGTGCTTCGACAAGGTGATCCTGCCGGCCGGCAACGTCAGACTCGACGACGGCGCGCTCAGCACCCGTCGCTCCGACGGCAGCGTCGTCGAGGCGTACAAGGAGTTCTGGTACGGCCTCGCCGGCCTGACGGCTGCGGGCCAGAGCTTCGACGGCAATGGCGCCTTCTTGCGGGCCGCGGCTGGCGGTGGCGAGTACCAGGTTGCGCCGGGCTACTCGAAGTACCTGCCCGGCGACAGAACCGGCAAGACGCTGATCGGCACCGCGACCGAGAGACCGCTCGGGACGCGGCCGCTCTACCCCAGCGATCCGGTGATGATCCGCACGACCAACCCGTGCAAGCGGGCCGGCGTGCCGGATCTGAACGGCCCGCAGGCCGGGCCCGGGGCGGCGCCTCGCAGCGTCGTGGTTCCGACGCCACTCCCGGTCGTAAGAGACCCGCCGACCCCGGGTACGACGACGACCCCTGAGTCGACGGCACCTGCCAGCATTGCAGCGACGCCGTCTGACGACGCTGCCGCGACCGCCTCGCTCGGCGCCCAGTTGCTCTCGCGGCTCAATCCGCTCGCGAACGGCGAGACGAGATGACGACGGCGATCCGCAAGCACCTGCGCGACTTCATCGCGATCCTCGCTCTCGTCGTCGTCGCCGCGATAGTCGGCGGCTACATCCTCGCCAACCAGCGGATCTACTTCCCCAGCTGGGTGCCGATCGTCGGCAGAGAGGACTTCATCCTCAAGGGCGAGTTCTCGACCGCGCAGGCGGTCACGCCGGGCCAGGGCCAGACAGTCGACATCGCCGGCGTCCAGGTCGGCGAGATCTCCAACGTCGAGCTGAAGGACGGGCGCGCGCTCGTGACGATGCGCGTCGAGCCGAGATACGCCCACATCTACACGAACGCGACGATGCTGCTGCGGCCGAAGACCGGCCTCAAGGACATGGTCGTCGAGCTCGACCCCGGCTCCAGAGCCGACGGCGGCAGACGCGTCCCCGACGGCTACACGGTGCCGATCTCGCAGACGAGACCGGACGTCAACCTCGACGAGATCCTCGCGGTCCTCGACGGCGACACGCGCGCCTACCTGCAGCTGCTGCTCAACACCGCCGCGGTCGGCCTGACCGGCAACGGCGAAGAGCTGGCGCAGGTCTTCCGCCGCTTCGACCCGCTCGCCAGAGACGCGAGAGCGGCGACCGAGCTGCTGACCACGCGGCGCAGACACATCAGACGGGCGGTCACCAACTTCGGCGTGCTGACCGACGCGCTCAGCAAGGACGACAAGCGTCTCGCCGAGTTCGTCGACAGCTCCCAGGCCGTCTTCCAGCGCTTCGCGGCGCAGAGCGACAACATCGAGCAGACGCTGGCGAAGCTGCCCTCGACCTTGGAGCAGACGCAGTCCGCGCTGACGGCGACGAGACAGTTCGCCGACACCGCCGGTCCGGCGCTGCAGGCGCTGCGCCCGTTCGCGCGCTCACTCGGCCCGGCGCTTAGCGCGACGCGGCCGTTCCTGGTGGAGACGACGCCGATCATCGAGGAGCAGATCCGGCCGTTCACCGTCGCCGCGACGCCGGTCGTCAAGACGCTGCGCCCGGCCGCGCAGCGGCTCGCCGCGGCCGCGCCCGACCTCGTCACGACCTTCTCGATCCTCAACGAGTTCCTCAATGCGCTCGCGAACAGAGACAGAGGCAGAGAGGGCTACCTCTTCTACCTGACGTGGCTCGGCCACCTCGCGAACTCGTCGCTCGCGTCGCAGGACGCCAACGGGGCGAGCCTCCGCTCTTCCATCTACGTCAACTGCTTCAACCTCAGAGGGGTCGCCGGCGTGAAGGGGTCGACCGAGATCGCGGGTGCCGCACTCACGCTGGTCACGCAGCTTTCGAACCTGCCCTCTTCGAGCCCCGCGTTCTGCGGTAGATGAGATGCAGAAGCAAGCTCCGACACTCGGTCGCATCCTCATCATGGCGGGCTTCGCCCTGTCCTGTTTCGGGCTGCTGCTCTACCTGTGGCTGTCGTTCGGCGGCTCGGCGCCGCTGAAGCCGAAGGGCTACCAGTTCCACGCGTACTTCCCGGAGGCCGCGCAGCTGGCGCAGCAGGCCGACGTGCGCATCTCCGGCGTGCCGGTCGGCAAGGTCGCGAAGTTGGAGCTCGGCCCCGGCGACACGACCGACGCGACGATCCAGCTCGACGAGCGCTACGCGCCGATCCCGAGAGACGCGCGCGCGATCCTGCGTCAGAAGACGCTGCTCGGCGAGACCTACGTCGAGCTGACGCCCGGCAACAAGGCCGACGGTCTGCTGCCGGAAGGCGGAACGCTGGACGCCTCGCAGGTGCAGAGAACGGTCGAGCTCGACGAGATCTTCCGCTCGCTCGACGAGAAGACCCGGCGCGACTTCCAGGTCTGGATGCAGTCGGCCGCCGAGGGCCTCAGAGGCCGCGGTCAGGACTTCAACGACGCGCTCGGCAACCTCGCGCCGTTCGCCGAGAACACCAACACGCTGCTCGAGCTGCTCGACAGACAGAGACCCGAGGTGCGGGCGCTGATCAGCAACACCGGCATCGTCTTCGACGCGCTCGCCGGCCGCAACGACGAGCTGGGCCAGCTGATCACCAACTCCAACCGGGTCTTCGCGACTGTCGCCGACCGCAACGAGGCGCTGCAGGCGACCTTCCGCGCGCTGCCGACCTTCGAGCGCGAGTCGAAGCTGACCGTCGAGGCGCTCGACGCCTTCGCCAGAAACGCTGACCCGCTTGTGCTGCAGCTGCAGCCGGTCGCGCGTCAGCTGAGCCCGACGCTGCAGTCGCTCGAGCGGCTGGCACCGCCGTTCCGCGACTTCTTCGTCGACCTCGGGCCGCTGATCAGAGCGTCCTACAGAGGGCTGCCGGCCTTCTCGCGCTTCCTCGACGACCTGCGTCCGTCGCTCGGCCAGCTCGACCCGTTCACGCGCACGCTCAACCCGGTGCTCGCCTTCCTCGGCGACTACCTGCCCGAGATCGACGCCTTCTTCGGCAACTTCGCCTCGGCTGCGAACGCGATCAGCCCGAACGGCGCGCCCGGAACGTTGCGCGCGGGAGCACCGGTGACGCCGGAGGCGCTCGGCCTCTATCCGGAGCGGCTCGCGTACAACCGCGGCAACGCCTACCGCTCGCCGGGCACGAGCAATGAGCTGATCCGCGGTCTCTCCTCGTTCGAGACGCGCCAGTGCGCCGACGGTCTGCGGCCGGTGCCGAACCTGCCGGCTGACCTGCCGACGATCATCGGCGGCATCGGCGCCGACGCCGCTTCGTTCCTGCAGCTGATCGCGTTCCGCGTCACCGCCGACCCGCCCGGATCGAGCAACATCACCAGCGGCAGCTACACCGACGTCCCGGCGCCGCCATGCCGCCTGCAGGGCAGATTCCCCGGCTTCGCCGGTGACTACCCGCACGTCGTGGCGGACCCGCCGACCCAGCCGTGACGGCGCGCGCGGGCCTCGAACGCGTCGCCCGGGCCGCCGCGGCCCACCCGCTCGCCGTCCTGCTCGCCGTCGTCGCGCTCGCGCTCGGCGGCGGCGCGCTGGCGCTCGGATTGCAGGCGAGCACGAGCACGGACACGCTCGCCGGCCGCTCCTCGGATGCCGGCAGAGCGACGGCCGAGTTCCACCGCGACTTCGGCGACGACGCGATCCTCGTGCTCGTCCAGCAGCGCGTGGCGGACCTCGTGCTGACCGACGACCTCGGGCGCTTGATCCAGCTCGAAGGCTGCCTCGGCGGCAATGTCCCGAGCGGCGCGAGACCGTACGGCGGCGCTGGCAGCGCCTGCGCGCAGCTGGCGGAGCTGAAGCCCGCCCGCGTCGTCTACGGGCCCGGCACCTTCCTCAACGAAGCGGCGCGCTCGATCCAGGATGCCTTCTACGACGAGATCGGGAAGGCGAGAGCGGAGGCCGAGACCGCGCGCAGAAACGCCCTCGCGACCGCGAAGAGAGCGGGCAAGAGCGCGGCCGAGCAGAAGCGCGCCGGTGAGCAGGCGGCGTCCAGAGCGTCGCAGCAGGTCGTCCAGAGACTGCAGGACCTGGCGCTCAACAGCGGCCTTCAGGGGCTGCCGCAGATCGACAACAGAGCGTTCGTCTCGCAGATCGTCTTCGACGCCTCGCGCGGCGCCGACGAGCCCGCGGCGCGCTTCGCCTACCTCTTCCCCAACAGAGACGCGGCGTTGATTCAGGTGCGGCTGCGTGACGACCTGACGCCGGCCGAGCGCGCCGAGGCGATCGCGCTCGTGCGCGACGCGGTCGCGATGCCGATGTTCAGACTGAGAGGCGGCGGGAGCTTCGTCGTCTCGGGCGTGCCGGTCGTCGTCGGCGACCTCGCCGACACGGTCACGAGCGAGCTGGGCCTGCTGCTCGGCGGGGCGATCGCGGCGATGGCGCTGGTGCTGCTGCTCGTCTTCCGCGCGCGGCTGCGCCTGCTGCCGCTGCTGCTGGCGTTGTCGGCCGCCGGCCTGACGTTCGGGCTGATGCGGCTTGCCGGCGTCGAGCTGACGATGGCGTCGATCGCGGTGCTGCCGGTGCTGATCGGCCTCGCCGTCGACTACGCGATCCAGTTCCAGTCGCGCGTCGAGGAGGAACGCGCCGCCGGGCACGGCGGCGCCGATGCCGTCGGGCGGGCCGCGCGTGCGGGCGCGCCGACGATCGCGACCGCGGCGCTGGCGACCGCGACCGGCTTCCTCGTCCTGCTGCTGTCGCCGGTCCCGATGGTGCGCGGCTTCGGCCTGCTGCTGGTCGTCGGCATCGCGCTCTCCTTCGCCGTCACGCTGACGGCCGGCGCGGCCGCGCTCGCGCTCGGCGGGCGGCGCGGCGCGGGGGGCGACTCCCGCCTCGGCCGCGTCCGCCGCGTGCTCGCTGGCG
>NZ_JAWSTH010000015.1:0-78296 GCF_033542075.1 Conexibacter stalactiti | reverse complement strand
CAAGCGCCGGGCGCCAAGCGGCGGGCGGCGGGCGGCAAGCGGCGGGCGCGCGACCGGCGTCGGCGCGCGCCTGCCATCCTCCCCTCCCGCATGTCGCGCCACCGCCCCCTCGCCATCCTGCTCGCCGCGCTCGCGCTCGGCGGCTGCGGAACGGTCGGCGACGACCGCCCCCAGGTCGACGCCACGCTCGTGCTGGCCGGCCCGCCGCAGGCGACCGACGCGCCCCTCGCCGCCGCGATCGAGCGCGGCTACGACGGCGCAGAGGGGGTCAACCTGACGCTGCGCAAGCCGCGCGGCGCCGCGCCCGCCGCCGGCGTCAGAGCACTGAAGGCGCGCAGAGCCGACTTCGCCGTCGTCGACGTCGCGACGCTCGGCGCGGAGAGAGAGCTGGTCGGCGTGATGGCGCTCGTCAACGCCCCCGACGGCGACCGCGCCCCGCTCGTCGTGCTGGCGACGACGAGACGGCGGCTGGAGGAGGACCCGAGCGTCGCGAAGGCGGCCGTCGCGGCGATCCTGCGCGGCTACGAGCAGACGCAGGTCGATCCCCAGAGCAGCCTCAGCGACCTGCAGGCGCAGTTCGACGGGCTCGACCGCAACGGCCTGGAGGCGCGGCTCGCCGCCGCGCAGGAGCAGCTCTTCCCGCCCGGCCGCCAGCTCGGAGCGCTGCCGCTCAACGACCCGCGCTTCGACACCTCCGTCGTGCCCGCCGCCGTGGCGACGACGCACGACTCCTGAGCAGCGGCGAGCTCCCCCACCGTCACGGTGGGAAAGGCTCCGCTGCTCGCGCTAGCGCGACAGCGTGCGCCGCACGAGCCCCGGCGCGACGACGCGCAGCGCGGCCGCCAGCGCATACGGGCGCGGGACGTAGCGCTCGGCCTTGCCGCCGGGGCCGGCGTCGTAGATCGCGTCGGCGACCTTGTCGGCGGTCGAGACG
Organism: Conexibacter stalactiti; assembly: GCF_033542075.1. Lineage (NCBI taxonomy): Bacteria > Bacillati > Actinomycetota > Thermoleophilia > Solirubrobacterales > Conexibacteraceae > Conexibacter > Conexibacter stalactiti. The sequence continues at coordinate 77,362 of NZ_JAWSTH010000015.1, read as the reverse complement.
AGCCAGCGCGTCGTCGCTCTGTCGACGAGCGCTCTCTGCGGGAAGCCCTCGGTCGCGACGAAGCCGGGCAGCACGAGGCCGACGTGGACGCCGTTGCGGCGCTCCTCCAGGTGCAGCGAGTCGGTCCAGCCGGCGAGCGCGAACTTCGACGCCGAGTAGGCGCCGCTCTTGGCGCGGCCGACGCGGCCGGCGGTCGAGGCGACGTTGACGAGCGACGACGGCGCGCTCGCGCGCAGCAGCGGCAGCAGCTCCTCGCTCAGCCGCACGACGGCGTCGAAGTTGAGCGCCATCGTTCTGCGCACCTCCTCGTAGCCTCTCGTCGCGAACGATCCGCCCCAGCCGGCGCCGGCGTTGTTGACGAGCAGGTCGAGACGGCCGCCGTGCTCGCGTTCGAGCACCTCGCGCACGTGCGCGGGCGCGTCGTCAGCGGTCAGGTCGGCGGCGATGACGGTCGCGCCGCCCAGCTCAGCCGACAGCGCGCGCAGCCGCTCCTCGCGGCGCGCGACCAGCACCAGGTTCCAGCCGCCCTCGCGCGCGAACCGCCGCGCGGTCGCCTCGCCGATGCCGGATGAGGCGCCTGTGATGACCGCGATCTTCATCGGCCGAACGCTAGCGGCGCGGCCTTCCGCGCGTCGCGCTTGAACATCGCCCGCCCGTCGCGCTTGGCGGCGTCGCGCGACGCCTCGCGCGCGCCTACTGCGCGCGCAGCTTCTTGAACTCGTCGCGCACCGAGTAGGGACGACCCCACATCTGCGTCACCTCGACGCGCCCGGCACGCGACTCGCGCAGCGCCAGCTCGCCCGTGATGCCGGCGTCGTCGAGCAGTCTCAGCGCGCCGTGGACGGCCGGCACCGCGGCGGCGTGGCCGAAGCGGTGGGCGACGAGCAGGCGCCAGTGCCAGTCGTGTCTGGAGTAGGGCTGCGCGTTGCACGTGACGAGGTAGGTGGCCGCGTCGACGTAGCGGGTCTCGTCCTCGATCCGCAGGTCGAGCTCGAGGTCTGTCCAGTCGTCGGGCAGCGAGTCGACGATCTGCGTGAAAGTGTCGGCGAGAGGCATGACGTCGAAGGTTACGACGAAAGGCCGCGGCGCGCACACGCGCGCGAGCACCGCGCCCGACGCTCAGCCGAAGAAGACGTCGACCAGCAGGAAGACGTTGAGCGCGACGATCGCCGCCGCCAGCAGGCCCGCCACGACGGTCGTCGCGCGGCGGTTGACGAGCGTCCCCATCACCTCGCGGCTGCTCGTCAGCAGGATCAGCGGCACGACCGCGAACGGGATCCCGAACGACAGCACCACCTGGCTGATCACGAGCGCGCGCGTCGGGTCGAGCCCGAGCGCCAGCACGATCAGCGCCGGCGTCATCGTCACCAGCCGCCGCAGCGCGAGCGGGATCGTGCGGTTGATGAAGCCGGACATGATCACCTGGCCGGCGTAGGTGCCGACCGAGGAGGAGGCGAAGCCCGACGCCAGCAGCGCGAGCGCGAAGGCGAGCGCCGCGCCGCTGCCGACGAGCACCTCGAAGCCGTGGTGAGCGCCTTCGAGCGTGTCGACGTCGGGGATCGCGGCGCCGTGGAAGAGCGCGGCGGCGATCACCAGCATCAGCATGTTGACGACGCCCGCGACCGACATCGCGATCACGACGTCGATCGTCTGGAAGCGGAAGAGGCGGTGGCGCTCGGCGTCGTTCTCGACCGCGATCCGTCTCTGCGTCAGCGCCGAGTGGAGGTAGATCACGTGCGGCATCACGGTCGCGCCGAGGATCCCGCAGGCGAGCAGGACCGAGTCGCCGCCGGCGAAGCCGGGGACGAGCCCGCTCAGCACCCCGCTGGCGTCCGGCCCGACCTTCAGCGTGTCGTAGAGGAAGCCGAGCAGGATCACCGCGAGCATCCCGCCGATCGCCAGCTCGAAACGGCGGTAGCCCTTCGTCTGCAGCGCGAGGATCCCGAAGGCGACGACGGCGGTGATCAGGCCGGCGACGAACAGCGGCACGCCGAACAGCAGGTTGAGCGCGATCGCCGCGCCGATGAACTCGGCCAGGTCGGTCGCCATCGCGATCAGCTCGGCCTGTATCCAGAGGCCGAAGGAGGCCTTTCTCGGCAGCCGCTCACGGCACAGCTCGGGCAGGTTCCTGCCGGTCGCCAACCCCAGCTTCGCCGACAGCGTCTGGATCAGCATGCCGATCAGGTTCGCCGCGAGGATCACCCACAGCAGCGTGTAGCCGTAGCTGGCGCCGCCGTCGATGTTCGTCGCGAAGTTGCCGGGGTCGACGTAGGCGATCGCGGCGACGAAGGCGGGGCCGAGCAGCGGCAGGACCCCCTTCAGCCCCCTGCGCGAGCGGATCTCCCGCAAGGACGAGGGCGCCGGCGGCGCGACCTCGGAGGCGGCTTCTGCGGTGGTGACGGGCGGCGGCGGAGGGGGCGGGCTCACCGCCCGACCTCGACGCGCATCGCCGCGGCGAGCGCGCCGCCGAGCACGTGCACCTCCTCGGCGGCACCGAAGCGGACGAACAGCGGGCCGTCGCCGAACGGCTGCTTGTCGACGACCTCGAAGCTGTCGCCGGGACGAATCCCGCGCTCGTCGAGGTAGCGCAGCATCGCCGGCTCCTGGTCGGAGATGCGCGTGAAGGTGCCGCGGGAGCCGGGCTCGAGCCCCGCCATGCTCTCCCCCGGGCGCTCCTCGATCGTCAGCTCGCGCGTCGGGATCGGGTCGCCATGCGGGTCGTGCGTCGGGTGGCCGAGTCTGGCGGCGATCAGCTCCTCCAGCTCCTCGGAGATGTGGTGCTCGAGCACCTCGGCCTCGGCGTGGACGCGATCCCACGGCATTCCCAGCGACTCGGCCAGGAACTGCTCCATCAGGCGGTGGTGGCGCAGCACCTCGAGCGCGACCTTGCGGCCGGGCTCGGTCAGCTTGACGCCCTTGTAGGGGACGTGCTCGACGAGACCAAGCTCGTCGAGCTTGCGCACCATCCCCGAGGCGGAGCCGGCGGTGACGCCGAGCCGCTCGGCGAGCGCGTTGGTCGTGACGGCGCCGCCGCCGCGCGTCTCCAGCGCGTAGATCGCCTTCGCGTAGTCCTCGACCGCGGTCGAGTGCGGCTGCGAAGAGGAAGAGACCATCGCGATCGATTATGGCACGCCTAAAACGCACCCGGGCGCCCGGCTCGCACCCGGGCACGCGTGCTTCGCGCGCGTGGGCGCGGCACGCCGCGCATGGGCGCGGCAGGCGCGCGACTATGCTCGGAGCAATGGGCACGACCGAGCAGCTGAGCGAGGCCGAGCGCGCGGTGCGCGCGGGCGCCGGACTCGTCGACCGCTCCGCGCGCGGCAAGCTCGCGCTCAGCGGCGGCGAGACGAAGAGATTCCTGCAGGGGCAGATCACCAACGACGTGGTCGCGCTCGAACCGGGCCAGGGCCTCTACGCCGCGTTCCTGACGGCGAAGGGCAAGATGCTCGGCGACCTGCGCGTGCTCGACAGCGGCGACGAGCTGCTGCTCGACACCGAGCGCGTCGCGCTGCAGGAGCTGTTCAACATGGTCCGCCGCTACTCGCTCGGCTTCGACGTCGAGCTGCACAGACGGACGCTGGAGCGCGGGCTGCTGTCGCTCGTCGGGCCGCGGGCGCGGGCGCTGCTCGGCGACGCCGCCGCCGGCCTCGGCGAGCAGGAGCACGCGCACGTCGCGACCACGGTCGACGGGATCCCCGTGCGGCTGATCGCGACCGACGTCGGCGTCGACCTGCTGCTCGACAGCGCGCGGACGGAGGCGCTGGCGCAGGCGCTCGTCGCCCGCGGCGCGCTCCCGGTCTCCGACGAGGTCGTCGAGACGATGCGGATCGAGCGCGGCCGACCGCGCTACGGCGTCGAGCTGGACGACTCGACGATCCCGCAGGAGGCAGGCCTCAACGAGCGGGCGGTCTCCTTCACGAAGGGCTGTTACGTCGGCCAGGAGACGGTCGCGCGGCTGTTCTACAAGGGCAAGCCCAACCGTCACCTGCGCGGCCTGCGGCTGGCGGTTCCGGTCGAGCCGGGCAGCGAGCTGACGCTCGACGGCAAGCGCGTCGGGACGGTCGGCAGCGTCGCGGTCTCGCCCGTGCACGGGCCGATCGCGCTCGCGCTGGTGCGGCGCGAGGCCGAGCCCGGCAGCACCGTGACGGTTGGCGAGACGACCGCCGAGGTCGCCGAGCTGCCCTTCTGAGCGGGATGGCTCGCACGCGCGCGTGACCGCAACTCAACTGCCCTGTCCCCGTTCCGTCGTGTGACGACGGCTACCCTGGGTACGATGTCTCCAGCACGGGGGCACCATCGAAGGAAGGAGGCGCCCGGATGACGACGTTCGCAGCAGACCACGACACGGACCGCCAGCTCAGAGAGCTCGACGACCGTACGCGCACGGCGTGGGATGACTACCGGAGCAGCATCACGGAGCTGGCCGGCGTCGAGTACGAGGACGCCGAGCTGATCTCGTGGGAGCGCCTGCAGCAAGCGCTCCATGACGTCGCCGCCGAACGCCAGCGCCTCGTCGGCGCTGGACGTGAGGACGACTCCGAGCACTGACCCCGGACCAAGGTCGCTCAGCAATTCCGCCGCCCGACGCTCCCGCATCGACTCCAGGAGATGCGGGAGCGTCGACGCGTGCCCACACATATGTGGGGAAACCCCGCACATCGGCGGTATCGGACGATCGACTGCTCGCGATTGACTGGTCAGTCGGCTAAGGTTCCGCCACCGCCGTCGGGCATGGGCATCGCCGACGGCGATCCCGGTGGACGGACCGGAAGCGAAGAGGAGATCAGGGCCAGGATGCGGAAGCGGATGGTGGGGGCGATCAGCGTCGCGATGCTCGTCGCCGGGTGCGGGTCGTCCGAGGAATATGCGAACGACCCGCGGCCCCCGAAGCCGATCAACGTGTCGGTCAGCATCACCGACGCGCGCGTGCTCGTCTCCCCCGCGAGACCGGGCGCGGGACCGGCGATAGTGACGGTCTCCAACCAGAGCGCGAGATCACGCGACCTGAGACTGGCGCCGCCGGAGAACTCCAACAGCGCCTGCCTCGAGGCAGACGCGTCGAGCGGCCCGATCAACCCGATGGGCACCGCGCGCCTCACCGTCGACCTCGTCGAGGGCGACTGCCTCATCTCCGCCGGCGGCAGAGACGGTCCCAGACCGGCGACGCTGACGGTCGGCAGAGAGCGCGAGAGCTCGCAGCAGAAACTCCTGCTCCCCTGACCGGGAGTCGCGAGCGCACCATCTCGCGGCGCATGCCGCGATCCGATGTCGTTCAAAGACGGCCCGGTCTGATCACGACATCGGATCACGGCCTGCATCCACGATCCGGCGCTCTCGCTCCCCCGGTCGCGGCAGCCAGTCAGTCCGCTGACAATACTTGCACTTGCGCAAGCAATCATCGCGCGCAATACTTGCATACGTGCAAGCAAGCAATCCTCCCGTGACGCTGACCGGCCCGCCCGCGGCGCCGAAGCCCGGCTCCTCCGCCCCCGCCGACGTCGCGCGCGACCTCTACGCGATGTTCTTCACGCTCAACCAGCGGGTCTCGCGCGACCTCTTCCAGATGCTCGGCGACATGGGCCTGTCGATCACGCAGTTCAAGCTGCTGCACTTCCTCGCCCGCGCCCCCGACGAGGCCGGTACGAGCGTCAAGATGCTCGGCGAGCAGTTCAGCCTCTCGCTCGCGGCCGCCAGCCGCGCCGTCGACGGCCTCCACCAGCGCGGCTACGTCAGCCGCGAGGAGTGCCCCTCCGACCGCCGCAGCAAGCGCGTCGCGCTCACCCCGGCCGGCGCTGAGGCGCTCAGAGAGGTCCACGCGACCAACGTCTCGCTGCTCGCCGGCTTCACCGCCACCCTCTCCGACGACCAGCGCCGCGCGCTCGCCGACGCGATCGCCCCGCTGCTGGCCCTGTTGGACGTAGAACCGTCAATGGAAGGCCCCTCCAGATGACCGCACGGATCCGCGCACTCTCGCTGACCGAGGAGAACCGCCGCTGGTGGACCCTCGGCGCGATGTGCTTCGCCCTCTTCATGCTGATGCTCGACAACACCGTCGTGAACGTCGCGCTGCCGTCGATCCAAGAGGATCTCGGCGCCGACCTCGCGGCGCTCGAGTGGACGATCAACGCCTACACGCTCTCGCTCGCGGTGCTGCTCGTCGTCGGCGGCCGCCTCGGCGACATCTTCGGTCGCCGCAGGATCTTCCTCGGCGGCGTCTCGGTCTTCGCGCTGTCCAGCGCCGCGATCGGGCTGGCGCCCAACGACACGCTGCTGATCGTCGGCCGCGCGATCCAGGGCGTCGGCGCCGCGATGATGATGCCGGCGACGCTGTCGATCGTCACCAACGCCTTCCCGCCGGAGGAGCGCGGCAAGGCGCTCGGCACGTGGGCCGGCGTCTCGGCGCTCGCGCTCGCGATCGGCCCGGTCGTCGGCGGCTTCCTGACCGACTACGTCTCGTGGCGGGCGATCTTCTTCCTCAACCTGCCGGTCGCCGCGGCGGCGATCGCGATGACGCTCTTCTCGACGCGCGAGTCGCGCGACGAGACGGTCGGGCGGACGATCGACTACGCCGGCATCGTGACGCTGACGATCGGCCTGACCGGGCTCGTGCTCGGCTTCATCGAGGCGAATCGGTGGGGCTGGGGCTCGACGAGAATCATCGGACTGTTCGCGCTCGCCGTCGTCGCGCTCGCCGCGTTCGTCGCGATCGAGCTGCGCGTGAGAACGCCGATGGTCGACTTCGGCGTCTTCAGATCGCGCCAGTTCCTCGGCGCCAGCAGCGTCGGCTTCATCGTCTCCTTCGGGATGATGGCCGTCTTCTTCTTCACCGCGCTGTACATGCAGAACATCCTCGGCTACACGGCGCTGGAGGCCGGCGTCCGCTTCCTGCCGATGACGCTCGTGCTGATCGTGATGGGGCCGCTCGCCGGCCGCCTGACCGACAGAATCGGACCCAAGCCGCTGCTCGTGACCGGCATGCTGATCGTGGGCATATCGCAGCTGTGGCAGTCGTTCCTGACCGCCGACACCGGCTACGCCTTCCTGCTGCCGAGCTTCGTCCTGCTCGGGGTCGGGATCGGGCTCGTGATGTCGCCGATGACGACCGCCGCGATGAACGCCGTCGACCGCACGAAGGCCGGCGTCGCCTCCGGCGTGCTGTCGATGGGGCGCATGGTCGGCTCCAGCTTCGGCGTCGCGATCTTCGGCGCGATCGTCGCCACGGTCGGCTCCTCGAAGCTGAGAGAGTCGCTGCCGGGCGTCCCGGTCGCGACGCGCGACCGCCTCGCCGAGTCGCTCGGCGGCGGCGGGGTAAGCGACGGCGCCGCCCCCGCGCGCGTCGTCGACGCGACCCACGACGCCTTCATCTCGGCCTTCGGGACCGGCATGAAGATCAGCGGCGTGGTCGCGATATTCGGCGCGCTGGTCGCCTTCACGCTGATCTCCGGCAGACGGCCGCCGGCTGCCGAGCAGGTGCCGGTCCCGGCGCCCGAGCTGGCGCCGGAGCCCGCGGCCGCATAGGTTCCCGGGCCGAAATGCTCTTCGACGCGATCAGAGGCGACCAGCTCGACGACCTGCTCGCGCGGAGAACGTTCTTCTGGCTGGACCTGTTCCAGCCGAGCGACGACGAGCTGGACATGCTGGCCGACAAGCTCGGCTGGCATCCGCTCGCCGTCGAGGACACGAAGGAGTTCGAGCAGCGGCCGAAGCTCGACCGCTACGGCGACCACATGCTGCTCGTCTTCTACGGCGCGCACGGACTGAAGCCCCACCACGACGACGCCGACGGCGACAGACCGGCGCTGGTCGAGGTCCACCTGCTCGTCAGCGGCGACTGGATCGTCACGATCCGCCGCCACAGATGCGACGCGCTGGAGGAGCTGCGGCACAACTTCCGCCACAGCGGTCACGACCCCGAGAGCGAGCAGTTCGTCGTCTACCGCATCCTCGACGTGCTGACCGACACCTTCTTCCCCGTGCTCGACGAGATCGACGAGACGATCGACGCGCTCGAGGACGCGATCCTGCTGAGAGCCGACGACGAGCAGCTGCAGAGAGTCTTCAGGCTCAAGCGCGCGCTCGGCGTGCTGCGGCGCGTCGTGCAGCCGCAGCGCGACCTCGCGCAGCGGGCGATCGAGGACATCAACGAGCTGCCCGGCCTCTCGCTCGGCGCGCGCGACTACTTCCGCGACGTCTACGACCACCTGATCCGCGTCAACGACTCGATCGAGTCCTATCGCGACCTGCTGACCGGCCTGATGGACATCTACCTCTCGACGACGTCCAACCGCATGAACGCGGTGATGAAGCAGCTGACGCTCGTCTCGACGATCTTCCTGCCCGTCACGGCGCTGACCGGCTTCTTCGGCATGAACTTCGGCTGGATGGTCGGCCACATCGACGGCTTCTGGCAGTTCGCGCTGTTCGGCGTCGGCGGCGCGCTGTTCGCCGCGCTCGGCCTCTTCGCCTGGTTCAAGCGCGCCCGCTTCTTCGACTGAACGGTCGCGTCTGGGCGAACCGGGGCTCCTTCGCGGCGCCCGGATCTACCATCGACGCCCGTCCACGAGCAGGAATGAGGTGGTTGTGGCTGTTGACGTGAGCCAGATCGCGACGGTCGACACGGAGCCCGGCACGCTGCCGGCGACGATGACGGCATGGGTGATCCGCGAGGAGCGGCTCGGGGAGCCGGTAGACGCGTTCCAGCTGGAGGAGATCGAGACGCCCCAGCCCGGGGCGTTCGAGGTCATCGTGCGCGTGATGGCGGCCGGCGTCAACTTCAACAACGTCTGGGCCGCGCTCGGCGAGCCCATCTCGGTGATGAAGTACGGCGACCACCCCCAGTACGGCCACCACATCGGCGGCTCCGACGCCTCCGGCATCGTCTGGAAGGTCGGCGACGGCGTCACCCGCTGGAAGGCCGGCGACGAGGTCGTGATCCACTGCAACCAGGCTTCCTACGAGGATCCCGAGGTGCACGGGCTCGACCCGCTCGCCGCGCCCTCGCAGAAGATCTGGGGCTACGAGACGACGTGGGGCTCCTTCGCCCAGTTCACGAAGGTGCAGGCGCAGCAGCTGCTGCCCAAGCCCGCGCACCTGTCGTGGGAGGAGGCCGCCTCGTACGGCCTCACCTACTTCACCGCGTACCGCATGCTGATGGACCAGGCGAAGCTCCAGCCCGGCCACCGCGTGCTGATCTGGGGCGCCGCCGGCGGCCTCGGCGTCTTCGCGACGCAGCTCTGCAAGATCGCCGGCGCGCAGTCGGTCGGCGTCGTCTCCTCGCCGGAGAAGGGCGAGCTGGTCAAGCAGCTCGGCGCGGTCGGCTACATCGACCGCAACGACTTCAAGGGCATGATGCGCAAGGGCGGCGAGACGCCCGAGGAGGACAAGGCCCGCTTCAAGGAGTCGCGGCGCTTCTGCAAGGCCGTCGAGGAGCAGCTGGGCGGCGCGCCGGACATCGTCTTCGAGCACGTCGGCAGAGCGACGTTCCCGACGTCGGTCCTCGCCGTCAAGCCGTTCGGTAAGGTCGTCATCTGCGGCGCGACCTCGGGCTTCCAGCTCGACTTCGACGTACGGTACCTCTGGATGAAGCAGAAGCAGATCATCGGCTCACACTTCGCGAACGCCTGGGAGGCGACGAAGGCCAATGAGCTGATCGAGCAATCGCTCGTCCGGCCGGTGCTGTGGCAGACGATGGGCTTCGAGAAGGTCGCGGAAGCGCATCAGCTCCTTCGAGACAACAAGCACCTCGGCAAGATCGCGATCCTCGTCGGTGCCACCGCCGAAGGTCAGGGCAAGACCGCCGACGGTCCGGGTGCGATCCGAGCAGAGGTGGGTGCGTAACCGCACCCACCAGGAGGTTCCAATGGCCGGTGTCGTTCACATCCCCTGGTACGCCACTCTCTTCCGTCACGAGAGACTGGCTGCCGCATTGACGGAGCTCGCTCCGCTGGCGCTGAAGTACGGCGCGACGGAGGTGCAGCTGCACCAGTCGCGCGACGACCGCTACAGATTCGACCACATGTGCTGGTTCGAATCGAGAGCGGACTGGGAGCGCTTCTGGGAGAGCGACGAGCTGATCCGCTTCCGCGCCAGATACTCCGGTCAGTACCAGGTGCCGCTGCTGTACGTCTGGCAGGACGTGCTCGCGCGCGTCCAGGTCGAGCCGGAGCCGGAGGCCGTCGCGGTGGTCGAGGTCGTCGAGACCGAGGTCGTCGTGGTCGAGAAGCCGGCCGACGCCGCCTAGGAACGCTTCGCCGCGCAGGAGGCGCCGCCGCTCAGCCGGCGGCCGCCTCCACCGGCAGCGCCAGCTGCGTGGGCTCTGAGCGCCCGCGCAGCTGCGCCTCCCCCTCCAGCCGCCAGCTGCGCGCCTCTGCCTCCCCGGCCCGCGCCAGCGCCACGCCGGAGGCCAGCACCCGCCCCGCGTCGCGCTTGGCGAGATCCGACAGCCGCGCCGCCTCGTTGACGGGGTCGCCGATCACCGTGTACTCGAAGCGCCGCTCGGCGCCGACGTGGCCGGCGACCGCCTCGCCGGCGGCGACGCCGACGCCGAAGTCCAGCTCCGTGCCCGTCCGCAGCCGCTCGCGCAGCTCGCGCGCGGCCCGCAGCGCCCGCTCCTCCTTGCCGTCCAGCTCGCCCGGCGCGCCGAAGATCGCCAGCGCCGCGTCGCCCTGGAACTTGTTGATCCAGCCGCCGTGCCGCTCGACGACGTCGACGACCTCGGCGAAGAAGCCGTTCAGCAGTGCGACGACCTCCTGCGGCGGCAGCCTCGCCGCCAGCGCCGTCGAGCCGACGAGGTCGACGAACAGGACGGCGACGTCGCGCAGCTCACCGCCGAGCGTCACGTCCTGCTCCAGCGCCTGCCTGGCGACCGCCTCGCCGACCTGGCGGCCGAACAGGTCGCGCATCCGCTCGCGCTCGCGCAGCCCGCTCGTCATCGCGTTGAAGCCGGCCTGCAGCTCGCCGACCTCGCTGCCGTCGTAGACGCGCAGCGCAACCGCGTAGTCGCCCTCCTCGACGCGCCGCAGCGCCTGTCGCAGCCCGCCGATCGGGTTGACCGTTGCGTAGACGGCCAGCAAGGAGACGAAGGCGCCGAAGACGAGCGCGATCGGGCCGAGCACGACGATCGCGATCGCCAGCGTCGTGACGGTGATGTCGACGTTCGTGAAGGCAACGATGCCGATCAGCACCAGCCCGACCAGCGGCACCGCGCTGCCGAGCGTCCACGCCAGCAGCCAGCGCGTCGCGACGCCGGGGGCGCCGCTGCGGTCGGGCAGGTCGTGCACGAGCGCGCGCGCCGCGACCGGCCGCAGCGCCAGCTCGGCGAGGAAGTAGGCGAACGAGGAGGTCGTCAGCCCGCCGAGCAGCACCGTCAGCCCGACGCCGAGGCCGAGCAGCGGGTGGAAGAAGATCCCGTCGAGGAAGCCGAAGGCGAGCGCGGCGGCCGTCCACAGCACCGCCGCGACGCGCATGATCCGCAGCGGCGCGCGCAGCACACGGCGCTGCTGGCGGGCGCTCGGCCGCTCCTCCGCGAGCAGCCAGCCGCCGGTGCCGTCCCTGCCGCCCTCGACCGTCCGCCGGCCCCACGTCGCGCCGACGACGAACGCGATCACGATGTACACGCCGGCGAGGCCGAGGTTGAGCGCGATCACCGAGCCGTCGCCCTCGACCTCGTCGGGCTTCGGCAGCGCCAGCAGCGCGAAGGCGATCACGACGAGCGTGCCGATCGCGTTGGCGAGCACGATCGCGAGGGTCGTCAGCCAGCGCGCGCGGCGGCCGATCGTCGCGCCGGACAGGTCGGGACTGCCGAGCAGCCACGGGTGCGCGACGAGCCGCTCGGAGATCGCGCGCACGCGCTGGGCCACCACGGTCGTTGATCCTGACGCCCGCGTCGGTCGTCCGCGCCGGGTCGGCCTACAGCAGGCCTTCGGCGCGCAGGGCCAGCTCCAGCTCGAAGCGGGCGCTCGGCTCCTCCAACGACGGGCCGAACAGCTCTCTCAGCTGACCGAGGCGGTAGCGGGCGGTCTGCGGGTGGACGTGCAGCCGTTCGGCGACGACCTGCAGCCGGCCCTGCGCCTCCAGCCAGGCGCCGAGCGTCTCCGTCAGCCGCGCCCGCGTGCTGTCCGGCAGCGCCTCCAGCGGCGCCAGCCGAGCCCGCACCAGCTCCTGCGCGAGGCGCCGGTCGCTGCGCAGCAGCAACGCGGCGGCGTGGTCCTCGGCGCGCACGACGCCGCGCGGCTCGATCGTCCCCTCGGCGACGAGCGCCAGCACCGCTCGCGCGCGAGCGAGGCTGAGCGCCGCGTCGCGCCACGAGACGGCCGGGCCGAGCGCCGCGTGGTGGCGCACGCCGACGGCGCGGTCGAGCTGCTGGCGGCGGTCGCTGCGCAGCGGATCGGGCACGATCGCGACGACGACCTCGCCGACCTGCTCGACGATCGCGTCAGCCGGCAGGCGCGGGACGACGCGCGCCCGCTCCTCCTCCGGCAGCGCCAGCACCGCGACCGTCTCCGGCAGCCGCCACTCCGCTTCGCGCGCGACGTCCTCGACGTCGATCGGGTCGGCCGGCGGGTCGCGCACCAGCAACCGCACGAGCCGCTGGCGGCGGGCGCTGCGCTCGCCGGCAGCGGCCGACTGCTCCAGCGCGTAGCCCTCGGCCGACTTCGCCGACAGCTCGTCGATGTAGACGAAGATCGACTCGGCCAGCTCGAACAGCGTCGCCGGCGGCAGGCCAGCCTCGGCGCCGAGCGCGGCGAATCGCCGCCATGCGACCCGCGCGCCGACGCGGTAGGCGCTCAGCAGCGTGTCGAGCGAGCGGCCGGCGCGCATCTCGCCGCGGCCGAGGTCGACGTAGACGCGGGCGCGCGGCATCCTGCCGCCGGCCTCGATCCCGTCGACGAACTGGCGCAGCGCCTGCTCGACGCCGGCGACGAGACCGCGCCCGAACGGCCCCGTCAGACCGCGCGCGTACGGCGGCACCTCGACGCGCACGGCGTCGATGATCTCGCGCGCGACGCCGGGCAGCTCGGGGCGCAGGACGTCGACGACCCCGGGTGGCAGCTCGTGCCAGGGGCGCAGGATCTCGGACGAGGCCATCTTGTAAGAATCGTACAAATTCTTACGACGCGGATCTTGCAGGCAGACGAGGACAGCGGCCTGCGTTCGTCATAGGGTGCAAAGCCATGACCCGCCCTGCTCGTATCTACAACCTTCTCGCGGTCTTCCTCCCGGTCCTCGGCATCCTCGCGGCGATCGTGCTGCTGTGGAACAAGGCCGTCGGCTGGACGGACATCGGGATCATGGTCGGCTTCTACCTCTTCACCGGCTTCGGCGTGACGATCGGCTACCACCGTCTCTTCACGCACCGCTCCTTCGAGACCTCGAGACCGCTGCGCGTGCTGTTCGCGATCGCCGGCTCGATGGCGATCGAGGGCAGCGTCATCACGTGGGTCGCCGACCACCGCAAGCACCACGTCTACGCCGACGAGGACGGCGATCCGCACAGCCCCCACCTCGGCCACGACGGCGGCCTCAAGGGCGCGATCCACGGCCTCTGGCACGCGCAGGTCGGCTGGCTGCTCGACGGCGAGCACCACGGCCGCGCCTCCGCCCACCGCTACGCGCCGGACCTGATCAGAGACAAGCCGATCCGCTGGGTCAACAAGATGTTCCCGCTGTGGGTGCTGCTGTCGCTGCTGCTGCCCGCCCTGTTCGGCTTCGTGCTGACCGGCTTCGACCCGATGGGCGCGCTGACCGGCTTCGTCTGGGGCGGCCTCGTGCGGATCTTCCTGATCCACCACGTCACCTGGTCGGTCAACTCGATCTGCCACTACTTCGGCTCGCGTCGCTTCGAGATCACCGACCAGTCGACGAACAACGTCTGGCTCGCGATCCCGTCGCTCGGCGAGGCGTGGCATCACAACCACCACGCCTTCCCGACCTCCGCCTCCCACGGGCTCAAGCGCTGGGAGAGACTGGCCGACCCGTCGGCGCTCGTGATCGCCGGAATGGAGAAGCTGCACCTCGTCTGGAACGTCAGAACGGTCAGCGAGGAGAAGCAGAAGAGCAAGGAGAAGGGGCGCCCGCTGGCCGCGGCCGGCTGAGCCGGGCAGGGTCGCGGGCGCCGCCGCCGGCGGCCCGCGATCGAGGCGCGCCGCAACTCCCGCGCGCCTCGCCGGTTCCCACATCCGTACGATGTCGATTCGTCGCGATCGGGTACTCCGGTCGCGACGTTGTCATTTTCTCCCCCTCTTCATGCGCCTGAACCGTCTCCCCCTCATCGCCCCGCTCGCGCTCGCCGCGACGCTCGCGACCTCCGCCCCGGCGCTCGCCGGCGGCGTCCTGTCGATCGACGAGGAGACGCTGCTCTACAGCGGCGACGACGTCGAGCCGAACAACGTCACGATCTCGCTCAGCCGGCAGGTGATCCACGTCGTCGAGAACGGCAGCCGCATCACCGGCCTGCCGGCGACCTGCACGCTCAGCAGAGACGGCTACAGCGCTGACTGCCCGCTGCAGCAGACGAGAACGGTCGAGGAGCCGAGAAGCGACGGGGACGCGAGAACGACCGACCCGACGGGAACGACGACCGACCCGACCAGAACGACTGACCCGACGAGAACGGCCGCGGAGCCGAGAACGGTCGCCTTCGAGATCAGAAGGCTGAGAGTCGTCACCGGCAACGCCGGCAGCGACGTGCGCATCGTCGCCGACCTGCCGGCGACGATCATCGGCGGCGACGGCGACGACCTGCTGATCGGCGGCCCCGCCGATGACCACATCGAGGGCGGCAAGGGCAAGGACGTGATCGGCGGCGGCGAGGGTGACGACGTGCTCGACGGCGGCGCCGACGCCGACCTCCTCACCTACGTCGACCGGATCGGCCGCGGCGGCGTGCTCTCCCCCCGCACGACCGGGGTGAAGGTGCGCCCGAACGTGCGCGGCGGCAGCGGCGGCAGCGGCGAGAGCGACACGCTGATCGGCTTCGAGCAGTTCGAGGGCGGCAACGGCAACGACCGCTTCGAACTGCGCGACGGCCGCGCGCAGTCGATCGCGTGCAACGGCGGCCGCGACGTCGTCCTGCTCGACCCGCGCGACGACGCCGCGATCGACTGCGAGACCAGCGAGGTCGGGCCGGCCGCGGGCGTCCGCATGACCGTGCCGACGCTCGTCTTCCCCTTCCCCGCGCGTGAGGACTCCGCGCGCAGCACCGTCCGCGTCAAGCCGACCGTGTCGCTCCAGAACGGCGCGATCGTCGTCAAGATCCGCTGCCAGATCGCGATCGGACTGCTCGCCGCCGACGGCCCCGGCTGCGCCGGCAGTGTGCGGATGACGCGCGCCGGCAACTACGCGATGGGCGCCCGCAGAATCGCGCTCTCGCGCGGTCGCGAGCTGACCTGGCGGGTCCCGCTGACGGCCTCGCGCTCGCTCGCGCGCCGCGCCGGCGGCCTCGACGTGACGGTCACCGCGATCCCGACGCGCGGCCAGGGCGTGCGGCGGGACCTGCGCTTCACGGTCAAGGGCTAGACAGCCGCGAGAACGAGCCGCCAGGCGAGTTCTCGCAAGCTGAAGCAAGCGCGCAGCGCGCGGCTTCAGCCCTGTTCGAGCGGGGCCATCGTGAGGCCCGCGCCCTGGAGCTGCTCCCAGTACAGCTCCGCGACCTCTCTCTGGCCGGACCAGACGATCGCCTGACCGCTGTTGTGGATGCGGTCGGCGTACTGGTAGCCGATCGGCACGGTGATGCCGGGGATGTAGCGCGCCAGCGTCATCGCGACGTGGTCGAAGGTGTTGTGATCGTCGTTCTTGACGATCACGCGCCAGTTGCCGCCGAGTCCGCTGCCCGGCCCCTGCACGCGCGGCTTCTCGATCGTCTGCCCCATCTGCCCGGACCTTAGCGCGACTCGGCCGCCGCTTCGCGCTCGGCGCGCTTGCGCCAGTAGCGCTCCAGCCCCATGTACAGGTGCGAGGGAGGCACGGCCGCCTCATACGCCTGCACCGTCGCCGGCCCGTCGGCCTCGCGCTCGATCGCGCCGCGGACGGCGTTCTCCATCACGTCGGCGTTGCTGCCGCGCGCCAGCCCGGCGAGGTCGCGCAGCGACGTGCGCGTCGCCTCCAGCTGGGCGCCGGGGTCGTCGATCCCGCCGAAGTGGGTCAGGCCGAGCGCCGTCGGCCGCCACTCGGCGATCAGGTCGAGCGAGCGCTCCCACGCCTCGACGTCGACGTCGGGCGGCGGCGTCGGCGCGATCACGAGGTCCGACGGCGGGATCCGCACGCCGGCGACGTCGCCGACGAAGGCGCGGCCGCTCTCCTCGTG
Organism: Conexibacter stalactiti; assembly: GCF_033542075.1. Lineage (NCBI taxonomy): Bacteria > Bacillati > Actinomycetota > Thermoleophilia > Solirubrobacterales > Conexibacteraceae > Conexibacter > Conexibacter stalactiti. Next base: position 61,059 of record NZ_JAWSTH010000015.1, on the reverse strand, counting down.
CAGGTAGGCGACGTGGTGCGAGGCGTGGCCGGGCGTGTAGGCGACGCGGACCCCGCCCGCCAGCGGCAGCGTCTCGCCGCCGCTGAGCGCGTGCACGCGCTCGGCCGGCACCGGCGCGATCTCGCCCCACAGCCGCTTCATGTTGTCCTCGCCGTACAGCCGGCCGGCGCTGGCGAGCAGCTTCGAGGGGTCGATCACGTGCGGCGCGCCGCGCTCGTGCACGTAGACCTCCAGCTCGGGCCAGCGGCGGGCGAGCAGCCCGGCGCCGCCGGCATGGTCGAGGTGGATGTGCGTCAGCAGCAGCGCGCGCGGGCGCCAGTCGCCGAGCGCGTCCAGCAGCGTCGGCAGCGAGGAGGCTGGTCCCGGATCGACCAGCACGTCGCCGACCTGCCAGGAGCAGATGACGCGTTCGATGCCGAGGAAGTGGACGTCGATGGCTCGCATGCTGTTGGGCCTACCCTTGGCCGGTGAATCGGGGTCCGTTGGAGGGGGCGAACCCTACTATCGGGGGGATGAGCGAGCACCGTCTGCCCGAGAAGGATCGTCCGTGGATGATGCGGACCTACGCCGGCCATTCGACGGCGGAGAAGTCGAACGCGCTGTACCGCGGAAACCTGGCGAAGGGCCAGACCGGACTGTCGATCGCGTTCGACCTGCCGACGCAGACCGGTTACGACGCCGACCACGAGCTGGCGCGCGGTGAGGTCGGCAAGGTCGGCGTGCCGATCGCCCACAAGGGCGACATGAAGGCGCTGCTCGACGGCATCCCGCTCGACAAGATGAACACGTCGATGACGATCAACGCGACCGCCGCCTGGCTGCTCGCGCTCTACATCGTCACGGCGGAGGAGCAGGGCGTCACGCCGGCCCAGCTGCAGGGCACGACGCAGAACGACATCATCAAGGAGTACCTGTCGCGCGGCACGTACGCCTTCCCGCCCGGCCCCTCGATGCGGCTGATCGCCGACATGGTCGCGTACACCGTCGAGGAGGTTCCGAAGTGGAACCCGATCAACATCTGCTCGTACCACCTGCAGGAGGCCGGCGCGACGCCGGTGCAGGAGATCGCCTACGCGATGAGCACGGCGATCGCGGTGCTCGACGAGGTCAGAGCGCGCGTGCCGCAGGAGCTGATGGGCAGAGTCTTCAGCCGCATCTCCTTCTTCGTCAACGCCGGCGTGCGCTTCATCGAGGAGCACGCGAAGCTGCGCGCGATGGGGAAGCTGTGGGACGAGCTGGGGCGTGAGCGCTACGGGGTCGAGGATCCCAAGCAGCGCCGCTTCCGCTACGGCGTGCAGGTCAACTCGCTCGGGCTGACCGAGGCGCAGCCGGAGAACAACGTGCAGCGGATCGTGCTGGAGGCGCTCGCCGTCACGCTCGGCCGCGACGCGCGCGCCCGCGCGCTGCAGCTGCCGGCGTGGAACGAGGCGCTCGGGCTGCCGCGGCCGTGGGACCAGCAGTGGTCGCTGCGGCTGCAGCAGGTGCTCGCGTTCGAGACCGACCTGCTCGAGTACCCCGACATCTTCGAGGGCTCGATCGTGATGGACGGGCTCGTCGGCGAGCTGCTGGAGGGGGCGCGCGCCGAGATGGCGATCGTCGCCGAGCACGGCGGCGCGGTCGAGGCGGTGCCGTACATGAAGGCGGCGCTGGTCGAGTCCCACCGCGAGCGGATCCGGCGGATCGAGTCGGGCGAGCTGAAGGTGATCGGCCAGAACGTCTACACCGAGACCGAGCCCTCCCCGCTGACGGCCGACAACGACGGCGGCATCATGACCGTCGACCCGGAGGTCGAGCAGCATCAGAAGGAGGCCGTCGCGGCCTGGCGCGCCGGGCGCGACCAGGGCGCCGTCGACGCCGCGCTGGCCGAGGTCGCGCGCGTCGCGGCCAGCGACGAGAACATCATGCCGGCGACGCTCGCCGCCGCCCGTGCCGGTGCGACGACCGGCGAGTGGGCGCAGGCGCTGCGCGACGCCTTCGGCCAGTACCGCGGCCCGACCGGCGTCGGCGAGGCGGCCGGCGCGGGCGTCGGCGACGACGCGGCGCTGGAGCAGATCCGCGACGAGGTCGAGCGCGTCTCCGAGGGGCTCGGCCGGCGGCTGAAGATCCTCGTCGGCAAGCCCGGCCTCGACGGCCACTCCAACGGCGCCGAGCAGATCGCCGTCGCGGCGCGCGATGCCGGCATGGAGGTCGTCTACGAGGGGATCCGCCTGACGCCGGCGCAGATCGCCGCCTCGGCGTTGCAGGAGGGCGTCCACGTCGTCGGCCTGTCGATCCTGTCGGGCTCCCACCGCGAGCTGATCCCGTCGGTGCTGGAGGCGCTGAGCGCGGCCGGGATCGGCGACGTGCCGGTCGTCGTCGGCGGCATCATCCCGCCGGCCGACGAGCGCGAGCTGCTGGCCGCGGGCGTCGCCGCGGTCTACACGCCGAAGGACTTCGACATCACGCGGATCATGCACGCGATCGTGGCGCTGGTGGCGGACCGCAACGGCGTCAGCGCCTCCGCCTAGTCTCCCCCACGTGAACGGAGGCGAACTCGGCGCGCGGCTGCGCGACGGCGACCTGAGCGCCGCTCCGGCGGTGCTCAACCTCGTCGAGTCGCGCGCGCCGAGAGATCAGGCGGCGATCGCCGAGCTGCTGGCGTCGATCGCGCCGGCGGCGCTCGGCGGCGAGGCGCCCGCGCACGTCGTCGGGATCACCGGACCGCCCGGCGCCGGCAAGTCGACGCTGCTGTCGGCGCTCCTGCACGGCTGGCGGGAGCGCGGCCGCACCGTCGCCGTGCTCGCCGTCGATCCCTCCTCCAAGCGCTCCGGTGGCGCGCTGCTGGGCGACCGCGCGCGGATCGAGTTCGACCCCGCCGACCATGGCGTCTTCATCCGCTCGATGGCCGCCGGCGAACGGCTCGGCGGTCTCGCACCCGCCACCCGCGCCGCCGCGCACGCGCTCGCCGCCGCCTTCGACGTCGTCGTGATCGAGACGGTCGGCGTCGGCCAGTCGGAGACCGAGATCGCCGACGTCGCCGACACCGTCGCGGTCGTCGTGCAGCCCGGCTCCGGCGACGCGCTGCAGTTCATCAAGAGCGGGATCATGGAGATCCCCGACGTGCTGATCGTGACGAAGGCCGACCTCGGCCAGGTCGCCGTCCGCGCTCGCCGCGACCTGCACGCCGCGCTGCGCTCGCTCGGCGCGCGCGAGACGGCCGTCGTCGCCGTCAGCTCGCTGCCGCCGGCGCAGGGGATCGACAGACTGCTCGACGCGCTCGACGCCCACCGCGCCGCGACCGACGTGCCGGCACGGCGGCTGAGCGCCCGCCGCCTGCACGCGCTCGCCGACTTCGTCGAGGAGCACGGCGCGCGCGGCCTGCGCGCGCTCGGCGGCCGCCGCGCCGCCGAGAAGTGGCTGGCGGCGCAGGCGCCGGGGCTCGACGTGCCGTCGCTGGAGCAGGCGCTCGCCGAGCGCGCCGCGGCGGCGGGCGGCGGCGCGCCCCCCGCCTGAGCCGGTCAGTCGGGCGGCGCGACGACGTCGAACTCGGCGGTCACGGGAATCCGCGTGACCGCGTCGCTCGTCGGCGGAACCGTGAGGGCGTAGCTCACGCGGTAGCGGCCGAGCGGCATTCTGCCGGCGTCGTAGATCGGGATCGTGAAGGCCAGCGATCTGCCCGGCTCGTAGCGGTGCGATCTCGGCGGCAGGTCGGGAAAGACCAGCGGCACGTCCTCCCATCTGCCGTCGCCGATCTCCCGCTCCAGCCCGAAGCGCGTGTCGTCGCCGAGCAGGCAGATCGACCCGCTGTTTCTGATCGTCAGCTCGACCTGACCGCCGTTGGCGACGATCGTGCGGTCGAGCGAGCCCTCGGCTCTGCCAACGCCCTCACCGCAACTGTCGGGATTGGGCCACGAACCTTCGTGGGCGACGTCGAACTCCCACGTCGTCTCGAGGCGCTTCGGCGCGCCAGTCGCCTGGTACGACGAATAGGTCTGCACCAGCCGGTAGCTGCCCGACGGCATCACCGCCGGGCTCTCCATCGTGAAGCTGACGGCGCGCGTAGCGCCCGGCTGCACGACGTCGAACAGCGCGGGGAATGCCAGCATCAGGTCGACGCGCTGCCAGCTGCCGGCGACGTTCCGCTCGATCACGTAGCTGATGCCGCCGGAGAGGCAGATCGGCCCGGTGTTGGTGAAGGTGAGGCTCAGCGTCTGGCCGGCCAGGAACCGTCTGGCGCCGCCGGTCAGCGTGCCGCTCGCCGCCTCCGCGGGCCCGTCCGGGCAGATGCGCGGCATCGTCGGCGCCAGCGGGAAGCCGCCGTCGATCGGCCCACGATGTCTCGGTCTCGCCGGCGGCGTGACGATCGTCAGGCGGCGGTGGATCCGTCTGCCGATCCGCGCGCTCAGCACGTAGCGCGCACCCTGCGCTGCCGGCAGTCTCGCCGCGAAGCTGCCGCGACGCAGCGTTCTGCGCTTGACGACGCGCGTCTTCACGCCGTCGGTGCGAGCCAACGTCACCGTGACGGGCGCCGACCGTCTCCGCAGCGATCTCACCGTCACGCTGACCGTCGCCCCGGGCGCAAGCGTCACCCGCTTCGCTCTCGACGGCCACGACAGCTGCACGCCGGCCTGCCGCGGCGTCACGGCTTGGTGTCTGGGGGCTGCCACCGCGGCGGCGGGCAGCAGCGCGACGCCGACCAGCGCAGCGCCGAGGGGGCGAAATGACATAACCACGTTATACCGAGCGCGAACGCGCCACTCAAGCGCCCTTCACCGGTCGCTCACGGCCCGGCGCCGACGGCGCTGGGGCGCCTGCATCCCGTCTGCATGCGACCGCCGTTACAGTCAGCTTCCCATCGTCACTTTCACCGGAGGAGATCGACAGGTGACACGAGGAAGGCACGTCCTCGGGCTGCTCGTCGCAGCCGCGGCCTGCGCGCTGCCGGCGACCGCCAGCGCCGCGACCAACCAGTGGCTCGGTCTGCGGGTGCTGAACCAGATCCACCAGGGCGGCGAGAACGAGACGCCGTCGAACACGCTGTTCGGCTACCACGACGGGCTCTCGAAGGGCGGCGACATGATCGAGCTCGACGTGCACGCGTCGAAGGACGGTCAGCTCGTCGCGATCCACGACGACACCGTCGACCGCACGACCAACGGCAAGGGCCGCGTCGCGGCGTTGACGCTCGCGCAGCTGCGCCGTCTCGACGCCGCCCACAACTTCGTCCCGGGCGAGAACGCCGTCCCGGGCCGGCCCGCCTCCGCCTATCCCTACCGCGGCGTGCGCAGCGGCAAGAAGCGGCCGCCGGCCGGCTTCGAGGCCGACGACTTCCGCATTCCGACGCTCGGCGAGGTCTTCGCCGCCTTCCCCGACGTGCCGGTCAACATCGAGATCAAGGGCAAGACGCAGGAGGAGAAGTTCCGCGTCGGCGACCTGCTCGCCGCGTATCTGAAGAGAGCGGGCCGCAGCGACGTGATCGTCGTCTCCTTCGACCAGGCCGCCGTCGACCGCTTCCACGCCGCCGCCCCGCGCTTCGACGTCGCGCCGGGCGTCGACGGCATCTCCGGCTTCCTGCTCGGTGGCACGCCGGCGCCGGCCGGCACGAAGGCGCTGCAGATCCCGATCACGTACGCGATCGGCGGGGCGGAGTTCGAGATCGTGACGCCCGAGCGGATCGAGAAGGCGCACGGAGCCGGCATCGCCGTCCACGTCTGGCTCGACAAGTCGGAGGAGAACGACGCCGTCTACGGCAGGCTGCTCGACCTCTGCGTCGACGGCGTGATGACCGCCGAGCCGACCCGCTTCGAGGCGTTCCTGGAAGCGCGCAGAGCGCCGCGCGCCGGCGGTCAGGGCGGCAGCGACGGCTGCCGCAAGCCGACCGCGCCGCCAGCCGGCTGCCGCGTGCGCGCGTCGAAGCTGGTGCGCGGCGGCGGCGGCGGGACGCTCGCGCTGCGCGTCCAGCGCCACGGCGACCTGCGCGGCGCCTGCGCGGCGAAGGTCGCGCTGACCGGCATGGTCATCGGCAACGGCCCTCGCCCGCTGGCGGTGAGACTCGGCAGCGGCCGGGTGACGATCCCCGCCGGCCGCATCGCCGCGATCGCGACGGTGAGGCTGACGAAGGACGGCAGAGCGTTCGCGCGCTCCGTCGACGGCGCGGACGTGAGAGCGACCGTCACCGCCGGCGGACGCAGCGACAGCCGCACGCTGACGCTGGGCGGCGGCTGAGCCGGGCTTCCGGGGCGCCGCTCAGCGGCGCCCCGGCCGCACGCGGACCGCGACCGTCGCGGCCTCGCCATCACCGGCGCTCGTGCGGACCGTGAGCAGCCGCTCACGGCCCAGGCGCGGCAGATCGATGCGCCAGCCGCGCCCGCTCTCGCCCGCGGCGCGCCAGCGGCCGCTGTCGCCGATCCGCCAGCGGACCGTGCTCGCCGTGCGACCGAGGGTCAGTCGCGTGCGCCCGGCCGGTCCCAGCGTCAGCTGCGGCGCGCGCACCCGCAGGCTCGCGAGACGTCTCGCGCTGGCACCGGTCGGCGTGTCGGCGTAGCTGAGCGCACGCACGGCCGCCGTCACATCGCGCCCGCCGGAGGCGACGACCGTGCGACCGGCGGTGGCAGCGCGGGCGCAGAGGCCGTCGAGCGGCACCCGCACGATCCGCGAACCGCCGGCCGCCGCGTCCAGCTCCGCCAGCACGACGGCGTCGTCGAGCAGGCCGATCGTGCGCCCGCCGTCGACCACGCTCCAGTCGAGCCGCACGCCGCAGCCGAACGCGTAGGCGAAGCGACGCTCCGTCGAGGCGCCGACCACATGGCCGCGGCCGATCTGGAGGCTGGGGCTGTCGTCGGCGATCGTCGTCGTGGTGCGCTCGCCGCAGCGCTGGACGACGATCGGCCCGACCGCCGGCTGCTGTCCGACGCCGTACGGCGCCTCGTACTGGTACGGCCAGAAGCCCCAGTCCGCCCCTTGTTCGCTGCCGAAGCGGGCGAGCGGCGCGCACATCCGCTGCACGCCGTCGGAGCGGTCGAGGTCAGCGACCTTGCCGGCATCCTGCGGCGTCTCGCCCGGCTGCGGCAGCAGCGCCCCGGTGCGCCAGTCGCGCGCGACGGGCATCGCAGGGCGACCGTGGTCCCAGGCGTACGCGGAGATCCCGGCCGCCCCGACGCCGTCGAAGTGGTACACGGTCGGCGACTCCGGCTGCGTGCGCCACTCGGCGATCCCCGCCGGCACGTGCATGACGCCGGTCGCCGCGTCGATCAAGCGCGGCTCGCGCGCGAGCTGGCCGGGCGCCGCGTCGGGCCGTTGGACCATGCAGACGAGCAGCAGCTGGCCGCCGCCGGCGGCGGACAGGCCGAGGCCGTTGGCGTACGCGGTGCTCGGGCTGCAGTTCGGAGGCAGGGCGACGTCGCGCGTCGCGCCGTCGCGGACGATCCGCAGCGTCTCCGCGTCGAGGTGGAACGCGGCCGTCCGGTGGCCGTCGGTCACGACGCCGCCGTTCAGGCTTCTGCCGAGGTTCTCGCCCGGCGTCGCGGCGGCCGCGGCGGGCGCGACGGCGCCGATCGCGGCGGCTGCGAGCAGCACCGCGCGACGGGCCGCGCGGGCCCGTGCTGTTCTTCCCCTGGTCATCCGAGTTCCTTCCGTGGTTGCTGCATGTTCAGACGGCTCCACGAGCCTGAAGTTGCGCCCGCACGGCGCCGCGCCGTCGCGTCCGTCAGACTTCGCGGTCGTGCTCCGCGACCTCGCCCTCCTCGTCGCCGTCTTCGTCGTCGTCAGCGTGATCGCCGGGCTCGCCGGCGCCGCCAACCTCGGCACGGCGCTGTCGTTCGGAACGATCGGCTTCGCGGCCGTGCTCGTCGGCATCATGCTGTACAGAGACCGCGACGCCTGAGCGCGTCTGGCGCGCAGCCGCGCCTGCACCCTGCGCAGACTGGCCAGGCAGCCAGTTAGGCTGCGCCGATGAGCCTTCCGCTGCCGCAGGTCGAAGGGATCGAGCACCGTGACGTCCACGTGCGCGGGATCCGTCTCCATGTCGCCGAGGGCGGGCCGCGGGACGCGCCGCCGATCCTGCTGCTGCACGGCTGGCCGCAGCACTGGTGGATGTGGCGCGACATCCTCACCGAGCTGGGCAGAGACCATCGCGTGATCGCGCCCGATCTGCGCGGCCTCGGCTGGAGCGACGCGCCCAGACGCGGCTACGTCAAGCAGGAGATGGCCGACGACAACATCGCCCTGCTCGACGCGCTCGGGCTCGACAGAGTCGACCTGATCGGCCACGACTGGGGCGCCTTCACCGGCTTCCTGATCTGCCTCACCGCGCCGGAGCGGATCAACCACTTCCTCGGCTGCTCGATCCCGCACCTGTGGGGGCCGGCCGAGCGGCCGAGCCTGAAGCGGCTGTCCGCGCTGTGGTACCAGGCCGCGCTCGCCGCGCCGGGGCTCGGCCAGGGCCTGATGCGCCAGGGCGAGTTCACCAAGAAGGTGCTGATCTCCGCCCGCAGCCACGGCCGCTACAGCGACTACGAGCTGGAGCAGTTCGTCGCCGTGCTGAAGCAGCCCGAGCACGCGCTCGCGAGCGCGCAGTACTACCGCTCCTTCCTGCTGCACGAGCTGAAGCCGCTCGCCTCCGGCGGCTTCCACGACCGCCCGCTCAGCACCCCCACGCGTCTGCTGTGGGGCAGAAAGGATCCGATCCTCCAGGGCGCGCGCGACGACGAGCACCGCGGATACGCGCCCAACCTGGAGATCGAGTGGGTCGCCGATACCGGCCACTTCCTGCCCGAGGAGCGGCCCGAGCTGGTCGTGCAGCGGGCGCGCGAGCTGTTCGCGACCGGCTGAGGCGAGCGCGGGTCGGAGCAGCGCGGCCAGCCGCCGCGCCGCTCCCTCCGTCGCTCAGGCTCCGAGCTTGAAGTGGAAGCTCGCGGAGCCGCCGCCCGCGCCGGCACCGGCAACGGTCACCGTCACCTCGCGCCCGGCCGCGCTGCGCTGCGGCGTGAAGCGCCAGCGGCGGCCGTCGCGGCCGACGCGCCGCGCCGACCGCGCTCTGCCGCCGTCGACCCGCCAGCTCACGCGGCGCGCCGCTCTGGCGCTGCGCAGCAGGACGGCCTGCCCCGCGTGCCCCTGTCGTGGCGGGGTCGCACCCGGTCGCGGCAGCAGCGCGACCTCGGCGCCGCCCCACGCCGGCGCCTGCCACGCCGCGGCCCGCAGGCGGCCGGTCGCCCGGCCGCGGGTCGCGACGGTGAGCACCGGGATCGCCGCGCAGACGTCGGGCAGCGCGAGCCGTCTCGCCGTCGCTCTGGTGTAGTCGTTCTGCTCTCTGCGAGCCTCGATCCACAGCACGCCGGCGGTGTGGGCGGCCGCCGTCGGGAACGAGGCCGCCCAGCCCAGCCGCACGCGGCAGCTCGGCAGGTAGGCGAAGAAGGCCACGTCGGCGTCGTCGTTCGTGTACGCCGTGTAGGTGAGCAGCCCGCTGCCGAGCTGGACGCGGTCGGGATAGCCGTCGGACAGCAGCGTCCGGCGGGGCTCGCCGCAGCGCTGCGCCGACAGTCTGCCGCCCGGATGCGAGGCGACGGCGGTGCTGCCGTCGTAGAGCGTCGGTGCGAACGGCATCCAGCGGCGCGAGTCGGCCGGCAGCGGCCGCGTCAAGGGCGCGCACATCCGGCGCAGCGGCTGGTCGCCGCCGAGGTCGATCGCGTCGGTCGCCTCGCCGACGACGTCGATCGTCTCCCCACTGCGCCAGTCGCCCAGCTTCGTCGTCTCGTCGGACGTGTCCAGCTCCAGCCAGCGGCTGCCGATCGTCTGCGGCCGCTGCCACGGCACGCCGATTCTCGGGGAGTCCCAGCGGCCGGCCGCCAGCTCGTGCCAGCTGCGCGTGGCGAGGTCGAGCCGCAGGTGGTTCCAGCGCAGCTCGAAGCCACTGCCTCTCGCGCAGGTCAGCAGGTACTGGCCGCCCGGCGCCATCGGGTTTCCTCTGTCGATCTCAACGCAGCTCTCCGGCACGGCGATCTCGAACGAGCCGTCCGGATCGCGCTCGTCGACGACGTGGAGCACGCGGTCGAGCGTGATCCAGGCGGCGTAGCGCTCGCCGTCGGCCACGAGCGAGGACGGGACGACCTCGGCGACCGGCTGCCCCGGCGGTTGCACCACGACCGGCGCCGCGACCGCGCCGGCCGCGCCGGCGCCGATCGCGAGCACGGCCGCCGCGCCCACGGCGACGGCCCGCTTCGCTGCTCCGAAGGTCCTCATCTGCCGTTCCCCTTCACCGTCAGGCGCACGCTGTGGCGCAGCTCGCCACCGTCGCGCAAGCGCGTCTCGATCTCGATCAGGCGGCTGCCGCGCAGCCGTCTCGGCACTGTCAGCCGCCAGCCGCGGTCGCTTCCGGCGGCGCGCTGCCAGCCACCGCCGGCGACCCGCCAGCGAACGCGCTGGGCGGCAGCGGCGGCGCGCAGCCGGACCGCTCTCCCAGCCCCGACGCGCAGCCGCGGCGCGGCGCCGGCGAGCGCGACCGGTCCCGTCTCAGCGCCGCTGACGGCGTCGGCGACGCGCGCGCTCAGCACGCCCGCTGCAACCGTGCGACCGCCCGCGCTCGCGCGCAGCCGCCAGCGGCCGACCGCTCGCTCGCAGAGCCCGTCGAGCGGGACCCGCGTCAGCCGCAGCGGCCCGTTGCCGCGACCGGTCGAGCTGATCAGCAGCGCGCCGGGCAGGTGGTCGACGACGTCGATCGCGCCGATCTCCCAGCGTGCGAGCACTCCGCACTCGGGCAGCAGGACCGACAGCGGCATCGTGTCGTCGATCCCGCGGACCGACCAGCTCACGCGATCCTCGTAGAGGGTCAGCGCCGTCGCCGGCGCGACCGGCAGGACGCCGCGGTCGCTGCCGTCGCAGCGCTCGTACGCCGGCGACAGCGCTCTGCGGCCGTCGCGTCGCGAGACGACGCGCCAGCCGGCGCAGACCTGGCGCGGGTCGCCGGACGAGTGGGCGCCGGTGCGCCAGTCGTAGACCGCCCACCACGGGCCCGATCTCTCCTGGTACTCGACCACGATGCCGGCGGTCGCGAGCCCGACGAAGCCGTCGCCGATCTGCTCGAGCGCGGCCGGGACCTTCACCGTCCAATCGGCGGTGTCGAGGATCCGCGGCGTGCGGGCGCGCGTCGGCCCACCGGGCCACGGTTCCTTCACCGGCACCTCGCAGGCGAGCAGCACGGCGCCGTCGGCGGCGTCGACCACGAGCGGCCGGATCGCGTTGGGCGCACAGCCCCCGCGCACGTCGGTGTCGCGCGTCGTGCCCGCGCGCAGGTCGACGACGCGCACGATGCCGGGCGCCGCGACGAACGCGACGCTCCCGCGTTCGTCGTCGACGACCGGCAGCTGCGGGATGCCGTCGGCGATCGTCTCGCCGACCGGCGCCCCGGCGCCTGCCGGCGGCGCCGCGGCCGCGCCCACGGCGCAGGCGGCGGCGGTGGTGGCGACCCAGCTCCGGATCCGTCCGTTGCTCATCATGGAACGTTCAGACGACGACGGCGCGGAAAAGTTCCGCGCCGTCTCGTCGCTCCGCCCAGCCGCCGATACGCTGTGTCGATGCGCGAACCGCTGCGGGACGGACATGGCCGGCTGATCGGAGACGTGCGCATCTCCGTCACCGACCGCTGCAACTTCCGCTGCCAGTACTGCATGCCGGCCGACGGCCTGCCGTGGCTCGAGCGCTCCGACGTGCTGCGGTTCGAGGAGATCACGCGGATCGTGCGGCTGCTGAGCGAGATCGGCGTCCACGACGTGCGGCTGACCGGTGGCGAGCCGCTGGTGCGGCGCGACTTCCCCAAGCTGGTCGAGATGCTGGCCGCGATCGACGGCGTGCGCGACCTCTCGGTCACGACCAACGGCTACCTGCTGGAGCGCGATGCCGCCGCGCTCGTGGCGGCCGGCGTCAACCGCTTCAACGTCTCGATCGACTCGCTCCAGCGCGACCGCTTCTTCGAGATGACGCGCCGCGACGCGCTGCCGCGGGTTCTGGCCGGGCTGGAGGCGCTCGCCGCCCACCCCGAGGCCCATCCGATCAAGATCAACGCGGTCGCGCTGCGCGACTTCACCGAGCAGGAGGCGATCCCGTTCGCCGAGTTCGCGCGCCGCAACCCCTACGAGGTCCGCTTCATCGAGTTCATGCCGCTCGACGCCGACCACACGTGGTCGCGCGACCAGGTGCTGACCGGCGACGAGGTGCGCGCGATCATCCACGCCGTTCACCCGCTGGAGGCCGAGCCGCGCGAGCCGAGCGCGACCGCGCGCGTCTACCGCTTCGCCGACGGCCAGGGCCGGATCGGCTTCATCAACCCCGTCTCGGAGCCGTTCTGCGGCGACTGCAACCGCATCCGCGTGACCGCTGACGGCAACCTCCGCACCTGCCTCTTCTCGCATAACGAGACGAGCCTGCGCGACCCGCTGCGCGCCGGCGCCTCAGACGACGAGCTGATCGACGTGATCCGCGACGCCGTCTGGCGCAAGGAGCTGAAGCACAGAGTCAACGACGCCGGCTTCGTGCAGCCGGCGCGCTCGATGAGCGCGATCGGCGGCTAGGAGCCGGCGGCGCCGCTCGCGTCGGCGCCTCTGATCGCGGCTTCCACAGCCTCGCGGTACTCCTCGATCCCGAACGCGCCCTCCAGCCGCGCCGCGACTCTGCCGTCGGCGTCGATCGTGAACAGCCACGGCTCGGTCCGCAGGCCGAAGGCCGTCAGCTGCGGGCGCAGGCCCTTTCTCGGGTCGTTGTCGACGTAGACCTCGTTGTGGATGAACTCGACCTTGTCGCCGTAGGCGGCCTGCAGCTGGGCGCCGATGTCGGCGACCGGCCCGCAGACGCGCGACTGGCACAGCGCCGGGGTCGCGAACAACAGCGCGACCGGCTTTCTGCCGAGCACGTCGCGCAGGTCCTCTCTGTGCATCTCGCTCGGCGGCGTGCGCGTGTCGATCTTCGAGACGTCGTTGCCGACGGAGGCGAGCGTCGGCGTCTCCACCTTCGGGGCGGGGTCGCCGACGCCGGGGATGTCGCTTCTGGCGCTGACTCTGACGTCGGCGGTCGCGCCGTACAGTCTGCCGCCCAGTCTCGTCACGGTCAGGATGAACCAGCGGCCGGGCTGCGGCAGGTCGACCTCGGCGTGGTAGATCGCCTTCAGCTCGCCCGGCGTCGAGTTGCTCGTCTGGCTGCGGAAGGCGGTCCGCACCTCCAGCGAGTCGGCCGGCGCCGGGAACGGCCCGCTCGCCTTCGCCGTCGGCTTGCGCGCGACGTAGACGGCCGTTCTGCCGTAGACGAACTTGTTCTCGGCGTCGATCAGACCGAACGCGAGGCGGTTGATCCCAGGCGTGTAGACCGAGCTCGCCAGTCCGACCTCCGGGCCGGGCTCGAGCGTGTCGGCGAGCTGCTGCAGCGTGCGTCCCTCCGGCTGCGGGAACTCGGAGGCGACCGGGTCGGCCGCGGAGGCGATCTGCGGCGAGGAGGCCGGCGCCGGTCTGGCGTTCGGCGAGGTCGCTCCGCCGCCCTCCTCGCCCGAGCCGCAGCCGGCGAGCAGAAGCAGCGCGGCGCATGCCAGCGCCAGCGAAGACGAGTGGGGGGAACGCATCCAGAGCAGGCTATCCGACGCGCCGCCCGCGCCGGCCGCCTGCAACCCTGTGATGCTTCTCTCGTCGTGAATCCCCGTCCACGCCCACACCCCCACCTCGGCGAGCGCCTGGAAAGAGCGATCGAGGAGCGCGTCGAGGTCACCGGCGAGTTCGACGCGATCACGACGCCCGAGGAGGAGGCGTCGCGCCGCCGCAAGCTGATGCAGACCGGCGCGTGGCTGTTCGTGACCGGCATATCGCTCTACCTCGTCGCGCCGAGCCTGCTCGACACGCTCGGCTCGTGGAGAGACGTGCAGCGCTTCCAGTGGACGTGGCTGATGGTGATGCTGGTGCTGCAGGGCTGCTCGCTCGGCTGCCTCTGGTTCTTGCAGCAGCTCGCCCTGCGGCCGGTGGCGATCGCGCCGGTGATCACCTCGCAGCTGGCCGGCAACGCGCTCGCGAAGATCGCGCCCGGCGGTGGCGCGCTCGGCGCCGCGCTGCAGTACAGAATGCTCGTGCAGGCCGGCGTCGACAGAGAGAAGGCCGTCGGCGGCCTGACGGTCGTCAACCTCTTCACCTTCGCGATGGTGCTGGCGCTGCCGGTGCTGGCGATCCCGACGCTGCTGCGCGGCGGCGTCGACGAGAACCTGATCGAGGTCGCCGCGATCGGCATCGCCGTCTTCGCAGTGCTGGCGGTGCTCGGCAGCATCATGCTCGGCGGCGACAAGCTGCTCGTCTGGATCGGCCACAACGTCCAGCGGCTGCGCAACCGCCTCAGGCGCGACGCGCCGCCGGTCACCGGGCTGTCGCAGCGGCTGCTGCGCGAGCGCGACCGCATCCTCGCGACGTTCGGACCGCGTTGGAAGCGGGCGCTGGCGGCGACCGTCGGGCGCTGGGCGTTCGACTTCGCGACCTTGCTGGCGGCGCTCGCCGCCGTCAACGCCTCCCCCAGCCCCGGCCTCGTGCTGCTCGCCTTCTGCACCGCGCAGGTGCTGGCGCAGATCCCGCTGACGCCGGGCGGCCTCGGCTTCGTCGAGGCCGGCCTGACCGGCATGCTGACGCTCGCGGGCGTCTCGGCCGGCAACGCCGTCCTGGCGACCTTCGCCTACCGGCTCTTCTCGTACTGGCTGCCGCTGCCGCTCGGGCTCGTCGGCGTCGTGGGGCACCGCCGAATCCTCGCCAGGCTCACGCGCGAGGCTGACTCCGGCGGGATTCGGTAGGCCGGGTCATCGCGAAGCTGGATCGGTCCGGTCCATCATCGCCGTCGCCGTCAGCAGGTCCTCCGGCAGGTTGACGTTGAAGAACGCCTCGGCGTCGCCGTCGGCCTCCAGCAGCCGCGGCTCCAGCCGCTCGACGACCTCCGTCAGCGGCCGCGGCGGACCGCTCAGCGCGGACAGCAGCAGCGGCAGCGCGGGCGGCTCGTAGCGGGCCAGCAGCGGCTGCATGCGGCCGCCGGCGCGCGGCACGACCGCCGGGCGCCCGCCGGCCTCCGCGGTCGCGACGTGACGCACGAGCTGCTCGGTCAGGAACGGCATGTCGCCGGCGGCGACGACGACCGCGCGGCCCTGCGCGCCGTCGAGCGCGTGGACGATCCCCGCGAGCGGGTGGCGCGGCTCCTCCGGCTCGGTCCAGATCTCGACGCCGGGCAGCGGCGGCAGCTCCGTGTCGGCCTTCGCGACGACCGCGACGCGGCCCAGCGCCGCCTGCAGGACGCCGACGGGATAGCTCACGAGCGGGCGCCCGTGCAGCTCCACGACGGCCTTCCCACCGCCGATCCGGCGGCCGCTCCCGCCCGCCAGCACGACCCCGATCGGTCCCTTTCGATCGCCCAAAGCGGCGCTCCTGGTCCAGGGCGGGTGCTCCCGCCGCACCGGGGAGAATAGAATCCTCTCGAATGGAAGGTTCCACAGATCAGGAGACCGTCCGGAGCTGGCTTCGCTGCTACCGCTGCTGGTCGCAGAATCTCGAGGTCCAGGTCCACTACGAGGGCATCCACCGCATCGACCCGCAGACGGGCGAGCGCGCGGAGGTCGTCGACGAGATGCAGGAGGCCGTCGTGCAGTGCCTCGACTGCATGCACGACCAGCCGCACCTCGGGTTCCACAACGGACGGGTGGAGCCGATCGAGGATCGCTGGGAGCGGATGGTCGCCGGCACGCCGTGGGTCGCCTCGTGCACCGTAACGGTCGACGCCGACGACGTCGAGACCTGCTCCGGGCCCGAAGCCGGGGACGCGCTGTCATACGCCGCCTTCGGCGACCACGGCACGCGCGAGTTCTTCACGCACGTGCGCTTCCACAAGCACGACGACGACCAGATCGTCGTCCACCTGCTCGTCGAGCTGTACGCGCGCTCGGCCGAGGAGGCGACCGAGGTGCTCGAGACCGCCGCCCGCGGCGCGCTCGCGATCACCTCGCTGGCGGAGGAGTCGCGCCCGCCGGCCTCGTCGAGCGACGACCCGCACTAGCGGGTCGCCGCCGGTGCGGAGGGCCGTCGCGGCTATCGTGGCGGCATGAGCACGAACGAGAAGCCCACCGTCGAGATCCCGGCCGACACGCCGCCCTCCTACCAGCTGGAGATCGACGACATCGTCGTCGGCGACGGCGACGAGGCGGTCGCCGGCAAGATCGTCGAGGTCCACTACGTCGGCCACTCGTGGTCCAACGGCCAGCAGTTCGACGCCTCCTGGGATCGCGGCGACACCTTCAAGTTCGGCCTCGGCCAGGGTCAGGTGATCCAGGGCTGGGACGAGGGCGTCAGAGGGATGAAGGTCGGCGGCCGGCGCAAGATCACGATCCCGCCGCTGCTCGGCTACGGCAAGCGCGGCGCCGGCGGCGTGATCGGTCCCGACGAGACGCTCGTCTTCGTCGTCGACCTGATCGGCGTGCGCTGAGCGCAGCCGTCTCGCGGCGGCGCGCCGGATCCGGACGGACCGGCCGCCGCCGCTGCTAGCGTCGGTCGCGATGGAGGAGCAGCACGGCTTCGCGATCTTCGAGACGGCGCTCGGCGCCTGCGGGATCGCCTGGAACGACCACGGCCTCGTCGCCGTGCAATTGCCGGAGGGCGACGCCGACCGGACCCGCGCGCGGCTGGTGCGATTCGCGCCGCGCGCGCTGCCGCTGCCGCTGACGCCGGCCGCTCAGCGCGCCCGCGACGGGATCGTCGCGCTGCTGGACGGCGCTGATGACGACCTCGCCGACGTCGCGCTCGACGATCGCGAGCTGCCAGAGTTCGCGCGGGCCGTCTACGCGCTGGCGCGCGAGGTCCGCCCCGGGCGCACCGTCACCTACGGCGAGCTGACGCGGCGGCTCGGCGCCGATCCGGGCGCCGCGCGCGCGGTCGGGCAGGCGCTCGGCCGCAATCCGTGGCCGATCGTCGTGCCGTGCCACCGGATCGTCGCCGCCAGCGGCGGCACCGGCGGCTTCTCCGCGCGCGGCGGCGTCGAGACGAAGCTGCGGCTGCTGGAGCTGGAGCGCGTCCACGGCGACGGGACGGCGCGGCTGTTCTAAGCCAGCCCCACCCGCCCGCCGCACGACGCGGAGCCGAGCCACGTGTGCGGCGCGCCGGCAAAGCACCAGCCGAGCTTCGGGCTGCCTCTGCTGATCCACATCGCCGTCACTCTGCGGTCGCCGCGGCGCGAGCCCAGCAGCGAGAAGCCGGCGTTGGTCGCGACCGCCTCCGGCTGGTGGGTGACGAGCGCGATCCCCTCCTCCAGCGTCAGCGGCGAGCGGCCCTGCGCCTCCAGCAGCGGCAGCGCGCGGGCGGGCGGATCGTTCCTCGTCGACCAGCCGAGGTCGACGTCGAGCAGCAGGTAAGCGCCGCCGGCCGGCGGCGTGACCGACTCGATCGGCGTGAAGGCGTCGAGGTCCTCCGCGGTCAGCATCGTCACGATCGCCCTGCGGCCGCGGCGCTCGATCTGCTCCGCGGCGCGCATCGGCGCGACGAGCGTGCGGTCGACGACGAGCACGAACGGGATCGGCCGCGGCGGCTCGCCGGGCGCCTCCGGAAGCGCGGGAGGGCCCGGCAGCTCGGCGACATGGGCGGCGAGCGGCGCGACCAGCGCGCGGAACTGCTCGTCGGTCAGCCCGGCCGTCCAGGCGTAGCCCTTCGCGATCAGCGTCTCGACCTGATGCTCGAACTCGGTGGCGGCACTGAGGACCGCGGGGATCTCTGTCAACTCGGCGCGCATGGCGAGCATTCTCATCCATCCGGATGAAATTGTCAACCAGATGGATGATTCGCCGCTCGGGGCGGTAGGCTTCGCGCAGATGAGCGATGAGAGATCGAAGGCAGCGGAGCCGGCGGGCGCCGCGCGCGGCCGCGGTCGCCGCGCGGGCGCGCCGCGCGACCCGGAGCGCACCCGCCAGGCGCTGCTCGACGCGGCGCTGACCGAGTTCGCGGCGAAGGGGATCGCCGGCGCGCGCGTCAGCGAGATCGCCGCTCGCGCCGGCGTCAACAAGCAGCTGATCTCCTACCACTTCGACGGCAAGCAGGGTCTCTACGACGCGCTCGCGGAGCGCTGGCTGGCGCAGGAGCGCGAGTTCGCCGACCCCTCGATGCCGCTCGGCGAGCTGGTCGCGACGTACGCCCGCGTGAGCGTCGAGCAGCGCGATCTGACGCGCCTGTTCGTGCGCGAGTGCATGGAGGACGCCACGCTGCCCGCCGCCGTCGCCGCGGAAGGGGCCGACGGCGAGGAGCCGCCCGAGGTCGCCGACCTGCGCCGTCGCCAGCAGGCCGGCGAGCTCGATCCTCGCCTCGACCCCGCCTTCGTGATGCTCGCACTGCAGGGCGCGGCGAGCGCCGGCGTCAGCTTCCCCGGCGACGTGCGCCGCTTCACCGGACTCGAACCGGACTCCGCCGAGTTCGCCGCGCGCTACGGCGAGCAGCTCGCGCTGCTGATCGGACTGCTGGCGGCGCCCGCGGAGTGAGCCCCGGCGGCGCGCTCAGGCGGCGCCGTAGTGGACCAGCTCGACGCTGTTCCCGTCCGGATCGAGCACGAAGCCGCCGTAGTAGCCGGGCGCGTACCGCGGGCGCGGGCCAGGCGCGCCGTCGTCGCGGTAGCCGGCCGCGACCGCCGCGGCGTGGAAGGCGTCGACGGTGGCCCTGTCGGGCGCCGGGAAGGCGAGGTGGACGCCCTCCGTCGGCGGCCCGTCCGCGACGAGCGAGAGCGATCCCCCGCCGCCGCCGTCGGCGCGCGAGTAGCGGATCCGGCCGGGCAGCTCGGCCGCCAGCTCGATCCGCGCGAACGGCGCGACCGTGTCGTAGAAGCGCCGCGCGGCGGCGAGGTCGGCGACGCGGACCCACAGGTGGTCGACGTGGCCGTCGGCGCGCAGCGCGCCGTGGACGACCGCCTCCACGCTGTTGTCGTCGCGATCGCGCAGGAAGCCGCCGTAGTAGTCGTCGCGGTACTGCGGCCGCGGACCGGGCGCGCCGTCGTCGACGCCGCCGGCCGCCAGCCCGTCGGCGTGGAACTGGTCGACGTGCGCCCGTGACGGCGCGACGAAGCCGACGTGCAGCCGGTGGGTCGCCGGCTTGCCCGGCTTCGCCCCCGCGATCGAGAAGTCGCCCCACTGGACGAACTCGTCGTCGCGGCCGGTCTGCGTGATCCCAAGCGACGCGAGCGCCGCGCCGTAGAGGCGTTCGGCTGCGTTGCGGTCGCCGACGCGGACGGTGACGTGGTCGAACATCGGCCGGATGCTAGTGCGTCCCCCATCCGCCGCCCCTGTCACGCTTGCGCGCATGTCCGACCTCGTGCACGACGATCCGGTGCAGGGCCCCGTGATCATGACCTTCGACGGGCGGGTGCTGGAGCTGTTCACCGAACGGCTCGCCAGCACCACGCGGATGATCACCGGGATGCTCTACGTGGAGGTCGGCGACCCCAACCGCAAGGGCGTCCGCGAGGTCGCCTTCTCGTGCGCGCCCGGCCGCCGCAGCGGCGGCGGCTGCCGCCTGTGGGTGCAGGAGGAGCGCTGGCCGGCCGTCGAGCCGTTCGTGCGCGAGGTCGCCGCGGCGGTCGCGCGATGATCCTGCGCGTCGCCCGCCCCCAGTCCGACGCGATCCTCGGCGCGATGCGCGCGATCGCGCTCGCGCACGGCGACGACGGCGTCGCGCCGATCGACCGGCAGACGATCGCCGCCTGCGCGCAGATCGTGCTCGGGCGCGACCCCGGCGACGCCGACACCATCACGCCGCGCGAGCCGCAGCAGCTCGCCGACGCGCTGCTGAGCCACGACGACGCGCAGCAGGCGGTGCGGCTGCTGGCGGTGATGTCGCTCGTCGGCGGCCGCATCGACGCGGAGAAGACCGCGCTCGTGCAGCAGTTCGCCGACGCGCTCGGCAGCGACGAGGACTACCTGCGGATCCTCGCCGAGACGGCCGCGGGCGAGGTCGCGCAGGCGGCGGCGTGCATCGTGCGCAAGAACGCCGAGTCGTTCCCCCAGCTGGAGACGGCGGGGATCGACAGCGACGCGATCGCCCCCTTCCTGCCGTACAGAGACGCTCCCGACGCGGCGTTGGAGGCGAGATACGCGGCGCTCGGACAGCTGCCGCCGAACACCTTCGGCCACGCCTTCCACGAGCACTTCGTCAGCCACGGCTTCGCCTTCCCCGGCAACCCGGGCGGCCTCGCCGAGGGCTTCACGACGCCGCACGACTCCTCGCACGTGCTGAGCGGCTACTCGACCTCGCAGCTCGGCGAGCTGTGCGTCTCGACCTTCATCGGCGCGATGCACCCCGACCATCCGATGGCCGCGGAGGTGCTGCCGGTGCTGTTCAGCTGGCACCTGGGGATCCACCTCAACGACATCGCCGGCGCGGCGACGGGCTACTTCGAGCCGCGCCGCTTCTGGACCGCGTGGGATCGCGGCGCCGCGATGAGCACCGACATCGTCGCCGCCGAGTGGGACTTCTGGGGCGCGACGGAGGTCGACCTCGAGGAGCTGCGCGCAGCGTACGACCTGCCGCCGGTGGCGCAGGAGCTGCTGGCGTAGCGAGAGGTCAATGGCCCCGCCCCGGCCGCGTGCCGGGGCGGGTGCGTCCTAAGCGGCGTCCAGACGCGCTTGCAGCGCGTCGACCTGCTGGCGCATCTCGTTCGGCAGGCGGTCGCCGAACTTCTCCAGGTGCTCGCGGATGGAGGGCAGCTCGGCCTTCCACTCCTCGGCGTCGACCTTCAGCAGCTCCGCGAGATCGGCGGCGGAGATGTCGAGGCCGTCGGTGTCGAGCGCGTCCGGGGTCGGCAGGATGCCGATCGGCGTCTCGACGCCGGCGTCGCTGCCGGCCGTGCGCTCGAAGACCCACTTCAGCACGCGGCTGTTCTCGCCGAAGCCGGGCCACAGCCAGCGCCCGTCCTCGTCCTTGCGGAACCAGTTGACGTAGAAGATCTTCGGCAGCTGCGCGCCTTCGCGCCGCCCGATCTCCAGCCAGTGGCCGATGTAGTCGCCCATGTGGTACCCGGCGAACGGGAGCTGCGCGAACGGGTCGCGCCGCAGTCTGCCGACCGCGCCGGTCGCCGCGGCGGTCGTCTCCGACGCCATCGTCGCGCCGAGGAAGACACCATGGTCCCAGTCGTACGCCTCGTGCACGAGCGGCACGACGCTGGAGCGGCGGCCGCCGAAGAGGAAGGCGTCGATCGGCACGCCGGCCGGGTCCTCCCACTCGGGCGCGATCGCCGGGTCCTGATCGGCCGGGACCGTGAAGCGCGAGTTCGGGTGCGCGGCCGGTCTGCCGGACTCCGGCGTCCACGGGTTGCCGTGCCAGTCGGTCAGCCCGGCCGGCGGCTCCTCGGTCAGGTCCTCCCACCAGATGTCGCCGTCAGCGGTTCTGGCGACGTTGGTGAAGATCGCGTTCTCACGCGCGGTGGCGATCGCGTTCGGGTTCGTCTTCGCGCTGGTGCCCGGCGCGACGCCGAAGAAGCCGGCCTCGGGGTTGACCGCGTAGAGGCGGCCGTCCTCGCCGAACTTCATCCAGGCGATGTCGTCGCCGATCGTCTCGACCGTCCAGCCTTCGAGCGTCGGGATCAGCATCGCGAGGTTGGTCTTGCCGCAGGCCGACGGGAAGGCGCCCGTGACGTACTTCACGACGCCCTCGGGCGAGGTCAGCTTGAGGATCAGCATGTGCTCCGCGAGCCAGCCCTCGTCACGTGCCATCACGGAGGCGATCCGCAGCGCGAAGCACTTCTTGCCGAGCAGGGCGTTGCCGCCGTAGCCGGAGCCGAACGACCAGATCTGGCGCGTCTCGGGGAAGTGGACGATGTACTTGTTGTCCGCGTTGCACGGCCACGCGACGTCCTTCTCGCCCGCCGCCAGCGGCGCGCCGACGGAGTGGACGCACGGCACGAAGTGACCGTCGTCGCCGAGCACGTCGAGCGCGCCCTTGCCCATCCGGGTCATGATCCGCATCGACACGGCGACGTACGCCGAGTCGGTCAGCTGCACGCCGATGTGCGCGATCTCGGAGCCGAGCGGCCCCATCGAGAACGGCACGACGTACATCGTGCGCCCGCGCATCGACCCCTTGAAGAGGCCGTCGAGGTGGGCGCGCATCTCGTCGGGGTCGCGCCAGTTGTTCGTCGGCCCGGCGTCGTCCTCCGACGCCGAGCAGATGAACGTGCGGTCCTCGACGCGGGCGACGTCGCCCGGGTCCGACAGCGCCAGGTACGAGTTCGGGCGCTTCGCGTCGGAGAGGCGCTCGAACGTGCCGGCGTCGACCAGCTCCTGCGCGAGGCGGTCGTACTCCTCGGCGGAGCCGTCGCACCAGTGGATGCGGTCCGGCTGGGTCAAAGCGGCGACCTCTTCGACCCAGGCCAGGAGTTTCTCGTGGCGGGTCGGGGGGGCGTCGGTCTCGGTGATGCTCACGTGCACTCCCTCGGTTGGCTCGCGTGGCATCCGCGGCAGTATTTCATCGCTTTCGGAAAGCTGCTTCCAGAACCACCCGAACGCTGACGTTCTGACGAGCTACTCGGTGCCGGGATTGCGCTTCGGGACGAGCACCAGCCGTCTGAACTCGGCGACCAGCACGCCATCCTGGTTGAGCACGCGCGTGTGGACCTTGACGAGGCCGCGATCGGGCTTGGAACGGGAAGGTCTGACTTCCAGCACTTCCGTCTCCGCGAACAGCGTGTCGCCGTGGAAGACGGGGTTCGGATGGCTCAGGCCCTCGGTGGCGAGGTTCGCGATCGCCTTTCCGGAGATGTCCGAAACGGACATTCCGAGCGCGAGAGAGTAGACATACGGTCCGACAACTACATTTTTCCCCTGCTGCGACTGACCCGCGTAGACGTCGTTGATGTGGAGCGGGTGGTGGTTCATCGTGATGAGGCAGAAGAGGTGGTCGTCCGCTTCCGTGACCGTCTTGGCGGGCCAGTGCTTGTAGACCGCGCCCTCCTCGAACTCCTCCAGGTAGCGGCCGTAGCTGTGCGCGCCGGAGGCTTCGCGGGTGGCCTGGTCGGTGTCGACGTGGTTCGTCGTCTCGCTCATTCGGTGCTCCTCACTGGCAGGGACTGGGGATGCGAAGGCGGCAAGGATGCCGTATCGGGGTCTGTGAGAACCCCGGATGCCTACGATCGGGCGCGATCTCTTGAACAGGAGCCCCTCCCCGTGCGCAATCCCCGTGACTTCCTGAAGCCCCTCGCCAACGGCGCTCCCGCGCCGCTGCTGGACGTACCCGCGACCCCGTCGCGGATGATCCACTTCTTCGATCCGAGCAACGAGAAGATGGCGGCGAAGGTGCCGGACATCGCGCAGAAGGCCGACGTCGTGCTCGGCAACCTCGAGGACGGCGTCCCGGCCGACCGCAAGGAGGCGGCGCGCGCGGGCCTCGTCAGCATCGCCAACTCGCTCGACCCGAGCGCGACGCTGTGGACGCGCGTCAACTCGCTCGAGAGCCCGTGGGTGCTCGACGACATCACCGCCGCGGTGCTCGAGGCCGGCGACAAGATCGACGTGATCATGCTGCCGAAGGTCGAGGGGCCGTGGGACATCCACTACGCCGACCGCCTGATCGCGCAGCTGGAGGCGAAGGCAGGCCTCGACCGCCCGATCCTGATCCACGCGATCCTCGAGACGGCGCTCGGCATGGCCAACGTCGAGGAGATCGCCTCGGCCTCCCCGCGCATGCAGGGGATCTCGCTCGGCCCGGCCGACCTCGCGGCCTCTCGCCGCATGAAGACGACGCGCGTCGGCGGCGGTCACCCCGGCTACCGCGTGATCGACGATCCGGATCCCGCCAACCCCGAGGCGCCGCGCGCGACCGCGCAGCAGGACCCGTGGCACTACACGCTCGCGCGCATGGTCGACGCCTGCACCGCGACGGGGATCCTGCCGTACTACGGGCCCTACGGCGACATCAAGGACGTCGACGGCTGCGAGGCGCAGTTCCGCGCCGCCTTCCTGCTCGGCTGCGTCGGCACGTGGTCGCTGCACCCGGTCCAGATCGGGATCGCGAAGAAGGTCTTCAGCCCCGATCCCGACGAGGTCGCCTTCGCGAAGAAGGTGATCGAGGCGATCCCTGACGGCCGCGGCGTCCACATGATCGACGGCAAGATGCAGGACGACGCGACCTGGAAGCAGGCGCAGGTGATGGTCACGCTCGCGCGCTCGCTCGCCGAGCGCGACCCCGAGCTGGCCGAGGCGTATGGGCTGTAGCCCCTCCGAGGACGAGCGCGGCGGCCTGTCAGGCCGCTGCCCGTCCGGCGCGCGGCGGCGACGGGCGCTGCGCGCGCCCGTCTCCTCCTCGCCGTATCAGTCGGCGAGCGCCGCTATGCGGCGTAGCCGGCGGCGTGTCCGGCCTGCACGACGCGCTCTGCCATCTTGCGGTTCGCCTCGTCGATCATCTCGCCGTCGAACATAGCCGCGCCCTGGCCGCCCTCGTCGGCGGCGGCGCGGTAGGCGTCGAGCATCGCCGAGGCGCGCTCGAACTCTCTCTGCGACGGGCTGAAGACCTCGTTGACGACGGCGATCTGGCTCGGGTGGATCGTCCACTTGCCGTCGAGGCCGAGCGCGCGCGCGATCCCGGCGCGGGTGCGCAGGCCCTCCTCGTCCTTGAAGTTCGCGTACGGCCCGTCGATCGCCTGGATGCCGGCGGCCCGGGCCGCGACGACGAGGCGGCTGTAGAGGTAGTTGAGGTGGTCGCCCGGGTAGCCCTCCGGGACGCCGCCGATCGTCGTGATCGGGATGCCGATCGCGGCCGAGTAGTCGCCGGGGCCGAAGATCAGCGTCTCCATCCGCTTCGAGGCGGTCGCGATCTGCTCGCAGGCGATCAGGCCCTTCGCGTCCTCGATCTGCGCCTCGATCCCGATGCGCCCGACCTGCCAGCCCTTGGCCAGCTCGATCTGCGTGATCAGCTTGTCGGTCATCTCCACGTCGCCGGGCGTCTGCACCTTCGGCAGCATGATCGCGGCGAGCTTGTCGCCGGCCTGCTCGACGACGTCGATCAGGTCGCGGTAGTAGTGCGGCGTGTCGGTGCCGTTGACGCGCACGACGACCGTCTTGTCGCCGAAGTCGAGGTCGTGGAGGGCCGCGATCACCTGGCCGCGCGCTCTCGCCTTCTCGCCCTGGGCGACGGCGTCCTCGAGGTCGAGGAAGACCTCGTCGGCGTCGAGGCCGGTCGCCTTCTCGAGGAAGCGCTCGTTGGAGCCTGGGACGGCGTGGCAGCTGCGTCGGGATCGATTCATGCGGGCCATCCTGCCAGAGCAGATCGCGCGCCAGCCCCGTTTGGGCCGGCGCGCGGGCGCGGCTACGAGACCAGCGCCTGAGCGGTCACGACGCAGCTGCTGCCGGACGGCGCGGTGGCGACCCAGAGGGTCGCGATCCCGCCGTCGGAGGCGACCTGCCAGGTCGAGGAGGACTCGTCCGTGAACGCGCCCGACAGCTCGCCGTTGACGGTGCGGACGAAGGCGTCCGCTCTGCCTCTCTCCTGGACCACGGCTTGGACCTCTCTGACCGTCCCGGCGACCGTTCTGACGGTGACCGTGACGTCGCCGCCGGCGCATCTCGCGCGCAGCGTGCCGACCGCCGGCAGGTCGAGCACGACGAGGTCGGTCGTGCCATCTCTGAGCTGCTGACGCGCGCTCAGCAGCTGACCTCTGCCGGCCACCGCCGCACCGGGCGCCAGCTTGGCGGCCGTGACGGCGCCGTCGGCGAGCTTGGCCGTGGCGACCGCTCTGTCGGCGAGCTGCCCGGTGCCGACCGCGCCGTCGGCGAGCTTGGAGCCGGCGACGCCTCTGTCGGCCAGCTTGGAGCCGGCGACCGCGCCGTCGGCGAGCTTGACGCCGGTGACCGCCGCGAGGCCGAGCTTGGCGTTGGAGACGGCGGCATCGGCGAGCACCGCGCCGTTGACCGCCCCTCTCGCCAGCTCGCGCGCCGTCACGCCCTCTCTCGCGATCCGGTCGCCGCGGACGGCGCCGCGGGCGATCTTCGTGCGGCCGACCGCGCCGTTGCGCAGCTTGGAGCCGCTGACGGCGCCGTCGCGCAGCTTCGCGTTCGTGACGGCGCTGTTCTTGATCTGGTTGGTGCCGATCGTCGCGGCGGCGTACGTGACGCCGCCGAGCGATACGAACAGCGCCACGAGCGCGATCACGGTCGCTGGATGCAGCAGTTTCTCCCGGCTCAGCATCGTTCCCCTCTGTCTCCTTCGTCGCTCACTTCGTGCGCCGATTGTGGCGCCTCTGTCGCGGATCTGTTGACGGGCGGGGGAAACCCAGCCGTCACGCCGCGACATCGTCACCAACCCGCGCCCACGCTCCGCGATGCGGTCCGTAGCGTCGGAGCGGTCCGATGTCCGCCCCGCTCGCCCACCTCTACGCGCTCGCCCTGCGCGCGCTCGACGCCCACGACCGCCGCGCCCACGAGCTGCGCGCCCGCCTCGCCCCCGTGCTCGCCGCCGGCGCGGCGGGGCTGGCGCTGCTGGCGGGGCCGGCCGCCAGCGCCGTCGCTCGCGGCGGTCCGGCCTGCGGCGTCGCGTTGATCGTGACGGTCTGCGGCGCGGTGGTGACGGTGGTCGCGGTGGGGCGGCTGCTGAGCGGCGAGCGATCGCCGAACGCACTGACGCTCGCCGATGCGCAGCGCCTGCTGCACGAGGGCGACGGCATGACCAGCGACGCGCGTTTCTACGAGGCGATGATCAGAGGGATGCGCCGCCTTGAGCAGCGATCGGAACGCGAGTACGACCGCCTCAGCCGCCTGTTCACAGGCGTGATGTGCGGAATCCTCTTTGTGCTGTGTGGACTTGCGCTGACCGCGCTCGTAGGGTGACCGAGATGGCGATAACCCCTGAGAGACTGAAGGAATGGACCCTCGACGCTGACGGCAGACCGATGTTCCCGCCGTGGGCCTTCAAGGACAAGTTCGGCCGTCCCGACTGGTACGACTGCGAGTGGGAGAGACTGTCCTTCTGGACCCGGCTGCGCTTCAACCTGACCTCGTGGGACCCGCGCGGCCCCAACGCCTACGAGGACGAAGGACGCGAGCCGCCGCGCTACCGCTACTAGTGCCCGCGGGCTCTGCGGGTGCGGGAGCGCTCTTCCTGCTTCTCCACGACCTGCCGGATCAGTCTGATGATCTGCTCGACGCCGGTGACCTTCGCGTCACCATGCTCGAAGGCCGCGCGCCACTGTCTGACTCTGCCCTCGGTCGCGAGCTGGTTGAAGGCCGCGCGCGGGACTTCCAGGCGGACTCTCGCGTCGGAGGCGATGTCTCTGACGACGACAGGACCGGGCAGCTCGACGCGGTACATCTGGATGTCGCCGCGGCCGCGCAGCTCCAGCCCGACGACGAGCTTCAGCGGCTGCAGCGCCGGCACCTCCTCGAGGAAGTGCCGGACTGCCTGCTCGATCAGCGCTCTGGTGTCAGAGGAGGAACTCAGGCCGCGAAGCCTACACGTGCGCCAGCTTGAACTGCTGGACGAGCCGCTCCAGCTCTTCGGCGGTGCGTGACAGCTCCTGCGCGGAGGCCGCGATCTCCTGGGTCGAAGCGGAGGTCTGCTGCGTCGAGGCCGAGACCTGCTCGGTCGAGGCCGACGACTGCTCGGCGACCGAGACGACCTCGGCCATGTTCTCCTCCATCCGCGTCGCACGCTGCGAGATCTCGCCGATCGCGGCCGCGATCTGCTCGACGCGGCCGCTCATGTCCTCGACCGAGGTCCCGATCTGGAGGAACGACGAGCGCGCCTGCTCGACGGTCGTGACGCCGTCGGAGGTGCGCTGCGCGCCGCTCTCGACGACCTCGACCGCGCGGCCGGTCTCGCGCTGGATCTGCGTGATCAGTCCGCTGATCGACGAGGCCGCTTCCTGCGACTCCTCGGCGAGCTTGCGCACCTCCTCGGCGACGACGGCGAAGCCCCTGCCCTGCTCACCGGCGCGCGCGGCCTCGATCGCGGCGTTGAGCGCAAGCAGGTTGGTCTGCTGCGCGATCCCGGTGATCGTCGAGACGATCCCGCCGATCTGGCCGGACTTCTCGCCCAGCGCGCGGATCGTCGCGGTCACGTCGGCGGAGGAGGACTGGACCGCCTGCATCGCGTCGGTCGCCTCGGCGATCGCGGTCGCGCCCTGCTCGGCGACCGTGCGGGCCGCCTCCGCGGCCTGCGCCGTCTCCTCGGCGTTCTGGCTGGAGCTGCGCGTAGCGAGCACGACCTCCTCGGTCAGCTCGCGCGCCTCGCCGACGGTGCGGACCTGGCGCTCGGCGCCTGCCGCGACCTCGCCCACGGCGCTCGCGATCTCGCCGACGGCGCGGCCCGACTCCTCAGAGGTCGTCGCCATCTGCTGCGAGGCGGCCGCGACCGCCTGCGTCTCGGTCGCGATCTGCCGCAGCATCGCGGTCACCTTCTCGCGCATGCCGTTGTAGCCCTCGACCGAGCTGTTCAGCCGCGCGAGCATCGCGTTGAAGATCTCGGCCAAGCGGCCGGCGGCGAGCCCGTCCTCGGCGACGATCGCGGACGTCGTCATCGGCGCCTCGACCGTCAGGTCGCCGTCGGCGACGGCGGCCAGCGCCGTCTCCAGCGCCGCGAGGTCGTGCGTGCTGAGCGAGTCCATCCGCTCGGTCAGCGCCTCCAGCGACGATCTGTCGCCGAGCGCCGCGCGCAGCTGCGCGCTCATCTCCGCGAAGGCGGTGCCGAGCGCGTCGGCCTCGGACTTCGGCACGACCTCGACCGCGAGGTCGCCCGCGGCGATCCGCCGCGCCGCCTCTGCCGTCTCGTCGAGGTAGGCGATCATCGCGCGGAAGGCGTCGGCCGCCTCGCCCAGCTCGTCGCGGCTGGTGACCTCGACGCGCTGGTCGACGTCGCCGAGCGCGATCCCGCGCGCCGCGGTCACCATCTGCCGCAGGCCGCCGGCGATCTGCCGCGCCAGCAGCAGCGCGATCGCGATCGCGGCGAGCACGGCGACGACGAGCAGCACGAGGATCACGACTCTGGCGCCCGCGACGGTGTCGTCGGCCTCGGCGCCCTGTCTGTCGGCGAGCGTGCTCTGGAATCTCTGGACCTCGGCGAGCGCGACCTCGAGCGCGTCGAACGCGCCCTTGCCGGTGTCGTTGACGAGCACCTCGATCGAGGCCTCCATGCCGCCGGCCTGCCCGAGCCCGGCGGTCGCCTCGACGTATCTCTCCCACGCCGTCGCGAAGGCGTCGGTGCGCGCGAGGTCGGCGTCGTCGGTCGAGAGCGACCGGAGCTGCCCGATCGCTCTGTTCACGGCCGCGTCGCCGGCTCTGATGTCCTCCAGAAAGCCCGGTCTCGTCGCCGGGTCGGGGGCGGTGGCGTAGCGCAGCTGGTCCTTGCGGACGGCGTTGATTCTGCCGTTGATCGTGCCGACCGCCTCGACGCTCGGCACGCCGTTGTCACTCAGCTGCCCGGTCACGTCGTTGATCGCGCTCAGCTTCGTCAGCGAGAGCACGCCGACCGCGACCATCAGGGCGACGACGAGGAGGAAGCCGCCCAGCAGCTTCGTGCGAACGGTGAATTTCATACCCCGGTGATCGGAAGGAGCGGGAGCGTGGCGACGCCAGACTCCCTGCTCCTACCGCTTTCTTACGCCAAGGTGAATTGCGCGACGAGGCGGTCCAGCTCCTCGGCGGTGCGCGACAGGCTCTGCGCCGAGGCGGCGATCTCCTGCGTCGAGGCGGAGGTCTGCTGCGTCGAGGCCGAGACCTGCTCGGTCGACGCCGACGACTGCTCCGCGACGGCCGCGACCTCGGACATGTTGCGCTGCATCCGTCTGGCGGTGTCGGCGATCTCGGCGACGGAGGCGGCGATCTGCTGCACGCGGCCGCTCATGTCCTCGACCGACGTCCCGATCTGGAGGAACGACTCGCGCGCCTGCTCGACCGTCTCGACGCCGTCGGAGGTGCGCTGCGCACCGCTGACGACGACCTCGACGGCATGGCCGGTCTCGCGCTGGATCTCGGCGATCAGGCCGGCGATCGTGGAAGCGGCCTCCTGCGATTCTTCGGCCAGCTTGCGCACCTCCTCCGCCACGACCGCGAACCCGCGACCCTGCTCACCCGCGCGCGCCGCCTCGATCGCCGCATTCAACGCCAACAGATTCGTCTGCTCCGCGATCCCCGTGATCGTGTCCACGATCCCACCGATCTGCCCGGACTTCTCGCCGAGCGCGCGGATCGTCGCGGTGACCTCGGTGGAGGAGGTCTGGACCGCTTCCATCGCGTCGCTGGCGAGCGAGATCGCGCCCGCGCCCTGCTCGGCGACGGCGCGCGCCTGCTCGGCGGCGGTCGCCGTCTCCTCGGCGTCACTGCTGGAGCTGTGCGTCACGCCGACGACCTGCTCGGCGAGGCTGCGCGCCTCCGCGACGGTGCGGACCTGACGCTCGGCGCCGGCCGCGACCTCACCGACGGCGGCCGCGATCTCGCCGACGGCACGGCCCGACTCCTCCGAGGTCGTCGCCATCTGCTGCGAGGCGGCCGCGACCGTCTGCGACTCGCGCGAGATGTCGTGCAGCATCGTCGTGACCTTCTCGCGCATGCCGTTGTAGCTGACGACCGACGCCTGCGTTCTCGCCAGCGTCGCGTTGAAGTACTCCGCCAGCCTGCCGATCTGCTGGCCGCCGGCGGCGGTTATCGGCGTCGTGACCGGCTCGACGGTCCGTGTCAGGTCGCCCTCGGCGACCGCCGTCAGCGCCTGCTCGAGGCCGGCGAGGCAGTTGGAGCCGAGCGAGTCCATTCTCGCGGCCAGCTGGTCGAGGCACGATCTGTCGCCGAGCGCGGCGCGCAGCTCCTCGCTCATCTCGTGGAAGGCGTTGCCGAGCGCGTCTCTGTCGGACTTCGGGCGGACGTCGACGGCCAGCTCGCCGGCCGCGATCGAGCGCGCCGCGACAGCCATCTCGTCGAGGTAGGCGATCATCTCCCTGAAGGCGACGCCGGTCTCGCCGAGCTCGTCGCGCGTTCTGACCTCGACGCGCTGGTCGACGTCGCCGCCGGCGATCCCGCGGGCGGCCGCGAGCAGCTGGCGCAGGCCGTTGCCGAGCTGACGCGAGAGCAGCAGCGCGAGCGTCAGCGCGACGACGACGGCGACGACCAACAGGCCGAAGACGAGCGCGCGCGCGGAGCTGACGACCGACTCGGCATGGTCGTTCTGGCCGGCGACGACCGTCGACTGGCGTGCGGTCAGCGCCTCCATCGCGGCCTTGACGTCGTCGTAGGCGACGTCGGCGGTGCCCTCGGTCAGCGTTCTCAGCGCCGGCCCATATCTTCTCTGCTCGGTCAGCGCCACGTACGGCGAGGCCGCTTCGAGGTATGCCAGCCACGCTCTGTCGAACTGCTCCAGCGGCGCGCGGTCGGCGGCGTCGTCGGCCAGTCTGCGCGATCTCGCGAGGTCGGCCTGGATGCTCGCGAGCGATTCCTCGACCGCCTCGGCGGCGTCGGCGGCGAATCTCGGGTCCTCCGGGTGCAGCGCGGCGCTGCTGACCTGGCGCAGCTGGTCCTTGCGCACTCTGTTGACGTCGCTCTGGATGCTGCCCGCGGCGAGCGCGCTGGGGATCGTGTCCTCGCCGAACGCCTTCGTGACGTCGTGGATCGAGCCGATCTTGCCGATCGCGACGACCCCGACTGCGAGCATGAGCGCTACGACTGCGAGGAAGCTGCCAAGCAGCTTCGTCCTGACGGTCAGCTTCACAGCGATCTCCTCGGTGTCTTCCAGCATGCCTGGTCGCATGCCGTCGGCGTCCGCGCGACCACGAACGCAAGTGAGTGGCTTTCACTTGCCGTGATCGGCACTGTGTCGAACGCCTTTACGCCAAGTTCACCATTAACCGTCAGCAGAAATACAGAGAAACACGGATGGATTCAAACGGTTGAACTGAAGCTGCCACGGTGATGCACGACTTTCCGAGAGAAGTCGCGAGAAATGCTGCGCCGAGACCACTTGAAGATGGCCTCGGCGCAAAGCGGCTCAAATCTTGTGCCGCTCCAGCAGCTTCTTGCCGATCACCATCTTCTGGATCTCGGAGGTGCCCTCGCCGATCAGCAGCAGCGGCGCGTCACGGTAGAGGCGCTCGATCTCGTACTCCTTCGAGTAGCCGTAGCCGCCGTG
Organism: Conexibacter stalactiti; assembly: GCF_033542075.1. Classification (NCBI taxonomy): domain Bacteria; kingdom Bacillati; phylum Actinomycetota; class Thermoleophilia; order Solirubrobacterales; family Conexibacteraceae; genus Conexibacter; species Conexibacter stalactiti. The sequence goes on along the minus strand of NZ_JAWSTH010000015.1, from coordinate 28,972 downwards.
GATGCGGAACGACTCCTCGACGCAGAAGCGGCCGGCCTCGGAGGCGAACAGCTTGGCCATGCCGGCCTCGATGTCGGAGCGCTCGCCGGCGTCCTTCATGCGCGCGGCGCGGTTGGTCAGCAGGCGGGCGGCGTCGACCTGCGTCGCCATGTCGGCGAGCTTGAACTGGATCGCCTGATGCTGGGCGATCGGCTTGCCGAAGGTCTTGCGCTCCTGCGAGTAGCGCAGCGCCAGCTCCAGCGCCCGCTGGGCGATCCCGACGCCGCGCGCGGCGACGTTGACGCGGCCCAGCTCGAGCGCGTCCATCATCTGCGGGAAGCCCTTGTTGAGGCCGGCCGCCTCGCCGCCGAGGATGTTCTCGGCCGGGCAGCGGTAGCCGTCGAAGACCAGCTCGGTCGACTCGACGCCCTTGTAGCCCATCTTTCTCAGCTGCGGCGGGACGTTGAGGCCCTTGTACTCACCCGTGTTCTCGCCGACCCCGGCTTCCTTCTCGGCGATGAAGCAGGTCATGCCGCGATGGGCCTTCTCGGCGTTCGGGTCGGTCTTGACGAGCACGAAGACGAGGTCGGAGCGGAGGCCGTTGGTGACCCACATCTTCTGGCCGTTGATCTCGTAGGCGCCGTCGTCGAGCTTCTTGGCGGCCGTCTTGATCGCCGCCACGTCGGAACCCAGCTCCGGCTCCGACAGCGAGAAGGCGGCGCGGATCTCGCCGGTCGCCATCCGCGGCAGGTACTTCTGTCTCTGCTCGTCGCTGCCGAACTTCATCAGCAGGTAGGAGCCGATGAAGTGGGTGTTGATGACGCCGGAGATCGAGATCCAGCCGCGCGAGAGCTCCTCGACGATCATCGCGTAGGTCGTGAGGTCGAGCCCCATGCCCCCGTACTCCTCGGGGATCGTGACGCCGAAGAGGCCGAGCTCCTTCATCTGCTCGACGATCGGCTCGGGGAACTCGTCCGCGTGGTCGTAGTGCTCGGCGTTCGGGAGGATCTGCTCGTCGGCGAACTGCCGCACCATCTCGCAGATCGCCTTCTGCTCGTCCGTCTTGTCGATCGCTACGGCCATCGTCGTTCAGCGCTCCGGTTCCGGGGAATGTCCTGAGGGCCGAGCTTAGCCCCGGCCTCCAGGAAAGAACCCCGATTGGGCGCGCTCAGGCGGGCGTGAGCGTGAAGCGGCCGACGAGCCGCCCCAGCTCCTCGGCGTTCTGCGCCAGCTGCTGCGCCGAGGCGGCGATCTCCTGCGTCGAGGCGGAGGTCTGCTGCGTCGAGGCCGAGACCTGCTCGGTCGACGCCGACGACTGCTCCGCGACGGCCGCCACTTCGGTCATGTTGCCGTCCATCGTCACGGTCCGCTCGGCGATCTGCGCGATCGCCGCGGCGATCCGCTCGACGCGGCCGTTCATGTCCTCGACCGAGCTGCCGATGCGCACGAACGACGCGCGCGCCTCGTCGACGGTCGCGACGCCGCGCTCGATCTCGCCGCTGCCCGACTCGACTCTCTCGACCGCGGCACCGGTCTCGCTCTGGATCTGCGCGACGAGCGCCGAGATCGACGCGGCCGCCTCCTGCGACTCCTCCGCCAGCTTGCGCACCTCCTCCGCCACGACCGCGAAACCGCGACCCTGCTCACCCGCGCGCGCAGCCTCGATCGCCGCATTCAACGCCAACAGATTCGTCTGCTCCGCGATCCCCGTGATCGTGTCCACGATCCCACCGATCTCGTCGGACTTGGCGCCGAGCGAGCGCATCGCCTCCGAGACGCCGGAGGACATCTGCTCCAGCGCGCGCATCCCCTCGGTCGCGCGGGCGATCGCGTCGGCGCCGTCCTCGGCGACCGCGCGCGCCTGCTCGGCCGCGCGGGCGGTCTCGGTCGCCTCCTCGCTGGAGGAGCGGGTCGCGAGCACGACCTCCTCGCTCAGCAGGCGCGCCTCGCCGACGGTGCGGACCTGGCGCTCGGCGCCGGCCGCGACCTCGCCGACGGCGGAGGCGATCTCGCCGACCGCGCGCCCCGACTCCTCCGAGGTGGTCGCCATCTGCTGCGAGGCGGCCGCGACGTGCTGCGTCTCCTGCGTGATCTGCCGCAGCAGCCCGGAGACTCTCTCGCGCATCGCGTTGTAGGCGTCGATCGAGCCCTTCGCGCGGTCCAGCATCTCGTTGAAGATCCCGCCGAGCCGGCCCAGCTCAGCTCCGTCCTCGGCGCAGAGCGGCGTCGTCACGGGCGTGACCTCGACCGTCAGGTCGCCGTCGCGCGCCGCCGTCAGCGCCGCCTGCAGGTCGATCATGCAGTGCGAGCTCATCGAGTCCATCCGCACCACCAGCGCGTCGAGGCACGATCTGTCGCCGAGCGCCGCGCGCAGCTCCGCGCTCATCTCCGCGAAGGCGGTGCCGAGCGCGTCGGCCTCGGACTTCGGCACGACCTCGACCGCGAGGTCGCCCGCGGCGATCCGCCGCGCCGCGTCGGCCATCTCGTCGAGGTAGGCGATCATCGCGCGGAAGGCGTCGGCCGTCTGGCCGATCTCGTCGCGCGATCTGACGTCGATCGTCTGGTCGACGTCGCCGCTGGCGATCCCGCGAGCGGCGGTGACCATCTGCCGCAGCCCGCCGACGATCGTGCGGCCGAGCAGCAGCGCCAGCCCGATCGCGACCAGCGCGCCGGCCGCCATCAGCACCAGCGTCCAGGTGCGGCCGCTGTCGACGGCGTCGTGGACCTTCGCGACCTGCGCGTCGGAGACTCTCCCGACCGCCTCGTTGAGCGCGATCGACGCCTCGGTCGTCGCCGCGAACCCGCTCGCGCCCTCACCGTCGATCACGGCCGCTCTCAGCGCCGCCATTCTCGCCGCGTCGCCCTCGGTCTCGAAGGCGCGCTGGGCGTCGGCGAGGTATCTCTCCCAGCCGTCCTGCGTGCGCGCGAGCGTCGCGCGGTCGGCCGCGCTCGTGAGGTTCTCTCTCACGACCGCGAACGATCTGGCGATCGTCTGCTCGTAGCCGTCGAGCGTCGCCTGCAGTCTCGGCAGGTCGACGGCGGCCGGGTTCGAGAGCGCGACGAGCTGCGCCTCGCGATACATGTGGATGAGGCCGTTGACGTAGCCGAGGTTCTGCAACGTCGGCACGGTTCTGGCGTCGACGTCGGTCGCGACCTTGTCGACCGCGCCGAAGCGTGCGATCGCGACGAAGCCGAGCACGAGCATCAATGCCACGACGATCATGAAGCTGCCGAGCAGCTTCGTACGGATACTGGATTTCATCAGGGCCTCCCCCCTGTTGCGGCGAGATACGCGCGATGAGCCCCCTTCCGAACTCCCCGCGACATTCCCTGTCATCGACACACGGGCAAGTTCCTGTGCGCCAGTTTTCCGTTTGTCCGTGTGCAGTTACATATGTCGGGCAGTCATCAAGCTCGGGGTGCAGGTGGCGATCACCGACTTGAAGTGCACGGATGTGCGATGCCGTTCCACAGTCGACGCTCCACGAACAGGACTATCCGTTGTTCAGGAAGACCACGGCCGCCGCGCTGACGGCGCTGGGCCTGCTGGCGCTGCCGGCGCCGGCCGGCGCCGCGACGACGACCGCCGCCTCCGGCGAGCTGATCGTGCTGTTCGAGGATGGCGTCAGCGCCCGTGAGCGCGCCGCCGCGCGCGATCGCGCGGGCGCGGACTTCGACCGCGGCCTCGGCCTGCCGGGGGCGCAGGTCGTCGCCGTCGACGGCTCGCTCGACGCCGCCGCGGATCGCCTGGAGCGCCAGCCGGCCGTCCGCTACGCCGTCCCGAACCTGACCGTGAACGCCCGTGCGCAGGCGCCCGACGACCCGCTCTTCCCGCGACTGTGGGGGCTGGCGAACGTCGGCGCGCTCACCGCCTGGGACACCACCCGCGGCGCCGGCCAGACGATCGCCGTCGTCGACACCGGCGTCGACCTCGTCCACCCCGACCTCGCGGCGAACCTGTGGAGCAACCCCGGCGAGCTGCCCAACGGCCTCGACGACGACGGCAACGGCCGCGTCGACGACCTGCACGGCTGGGACTTCGCCGACGGCGACGCCGACCCGAGCGATGACCACGACCACGGCACCCACGTCGCCGGGACCGCCGCGGCGGTTGCCGGCAACGGCGTCGGCGTCGCCGGGGTCGCGCCGCAGGCGCGCCTGATGACGGTGCGCGTCCTCGGCACTGACGGGAGAGGCTCGATGAGCGACGTGATCAGAGGCGCGCTCTATGCCGCGCAGGAGGGCGCCTCGGTGATCAACCTCAGCCTCGGCGCCCCGGCCTCCCCCGGCGACACCGCCGCCTTCACGGCGCTGTGGAACGACGTGGCGGCGCAGGCCGCCGCGCGCGGCGCGCTGCTGGTCGTCGCGGCCGGCAACGACGCCAGCGACAACGACAGCTGGCCCGACTTCCCCTGCTCGGCCACGGCCCCGACGATCGTCTGCGTCGCCGCGCTCGGCCCCAACGGCCAGTTCGACGCCAGCTACTCCAACTACGGCGCGAGAAGCGTCGACCTCGCCGCGCCCGGCAGCTCGATCCTCAGCACGACGCGACCGCACGAGGTGCTGCTGCGCGAGCGCTTCGACGGGCCGGGCTTCGCCCCCGGCTGGAGTCCCGGCAGCTGGTCGATCCAGCCGGCGGGGATCGAATCGCTCGGCAACGCCGCCGCCGACAGCGTCGGCGACTACGCAGTCGGCAGCCACAACGTTCTGTACGGAAGTACACAAGCAGGTCCCGGCGTTCACAGAGAGTGCCTGCTGAGCTACCTGGTGCGACACAGACTCGCCGCCGGCGACCAGCTCTGGGTCGACGTCCAGACCGCCGACGGCTGGATCGAACTGGACACCCTGGCGGGCGGCGACGGCTCCACCTACTACGGCGCCGAGCGCGACCTCTACGAGATCCCCGCCGGCCCCGTCGGCGTGCGCTTCACGCTCGACGACGACGGCGCCGCGCCGACCGGTGACGGCGTCTACGTCGACGACGTCGAGATCGTCTGTCGCGGCTCCGTCCACGTCGCCGGCGCGACCGACGACTACGGCACGATGTCCGGCACCTCGATGGCCTCCCCGCACGTCGCGGGCGTCGCCGCGCTGGTGCGCGCCGCCGCTCCGGCGCTGACGCCGGCGCAGGTCGCCGTCGCGCTGAAGGCCGGGACGGTGCCGGCCGGCTCGCTCGCCGGCAAGACCGTCACGGGCGGCCGCATCGACGCGCTGAAGGCGCTCCAGGCAGCCGGCGCCGGCGTCGTCACCCCGCCGGTCGAGCAGCCGCGCGACGACGGGACGCCGCCGCCGACCACACCCCCGCCCACCCCCGTGACGCCCGTGACGCCCGTCACGCCGTCAACGCCGCTCACGCCGTCGAGCCCCGCGCCGAAGCCGCGCGCGGCCTGCGACGGCAAGCGCGGCACGGCCCGCAGAACCTGCCTCGCGGTGCGGCGCTGCGCGACCGTGCGGGGCGCGGCGAAGCGCGCCCTCTGCGTCAAGCGGGCGAAGGCGCGCGGCCGCTGCTGGGCGCTGCCGCGGAAGAGCCGAGCGCAGAAGCTGCGCTATCAGCGCTGCCTGCGGCTGGCGGAACGTGGCTCATCGCGTGCTCGGCCAGCGCGGTGATCGTCAACGACGGGTTGACGCCGACGTTCGCCGGCACGGCCGAGCCGTCGCAGACGAGCAGGTTCTCGTAGCCGAAGACGCGCTGGTTGGCGTCGACGACGCCGTGCTCGGGATCGCCCGCGATCGCCGCGCCGCCGAGGATGTGCGCCGTCGAGGGGATGTTGACCGCCTCCATCAGCGACGACTGCGCGACGCCGCCGGTCCGCTCCGCCAGCCATTCGGCGGTCTGGTTCGCGATCGGGATGTACGTCGGGTTCGGTCTGTCGGCGTCCTGCTCGGTCGTGAGGCGGATCCCGCCGAAGGGCGTTCTCTTCGCCCGCAGCGCGATCGCGTTGTCGAGCGTCTGCATCACCAGCACGATGATCGTGCGGCGCGACCAGCCGTTCGGCCACAGCAGTCTCACGAACGTGCCCGGTGATCTGAGCGCCGCGCCGACCAGCTTCAGCGGCCGTGTCACGCGCGTGCCGTCGCCGACCAGCAGCGTGTACATGAACGACATCGCGTCGCCGGCCTTGCCGTAGGTGACGGTCTCGATGTGGGTGTCGGGATCGGGGTAGATCGAGCCGGAGATCGCGACCCGTCTGGTGAGGTCGTCGGCGTAGTCCTTCGGCACCGTCACGGCAAGGATCGCCTCGCTGTTGGTGCGCACCAGCTCGCCGAGCCGCTTGGAGATCTTCGGCAGCGAGCCGCCGAGGCGGCAGCGCTGCAGCAGTCTGTTGGTGCCGAGCGCGCCGGCCGCGACGACGACGCCGCGCGCGGTCACCGTCACCTTGTCGCGCTCGCGCCAGGCGCCGGAGGGGACGTGCGTGACGGCGTAGCCCTCACTGCCGTCGGCGGCGCCGAGCGGCCGCACGTCGATCACGGTGCGGTCGGGGACGACCTGCGCGCCGCGTCTCTCGGCGAACCAGAGGTAGTTCTTCACGAGCGTGTTCTTCGCGCCGACGGGACAGCCGACCATGCAGCGGCCGCACTGCGTGCAGCCGGTGCGATCGGGGCCCTCTCCGCCGAAGAAGGGGTCCGGCACGGTCTTGCCGGCCTCCCCGAGGAAGACGCCGACCGGGGTCTTTCTGTAGGTGTGGCCGACGCCGAGGTGCTCGCCGAACTCGCGCAGGAGGTCGTCGGCGGGGTCGTCGAGCGTCGTCTGGACGACGCCGAGCATCCGCTGCGCCTCGGCATAGTGCGGCGCCAGCGCCTGCTCCCAGTCGTTCAGCGCCGCCCACTGCGGATCGTCGAAGAACCGTCTCGGCGGGACGTAGAGCGTGTTCGCGTAGCCGAGCGAGCCGCCGCCGACGCCGCTGCCGCTGACGACCGTCACGTCCTTGAAGGTCGAGATGCGGAAGAAGCCCTTCAGCCCCAGTCTCGGCAGCCAGAAGTAGCGCCGCAGGTTCCAGTTCGACTTCGGGAAGTCGCGGTCGCGGAAGCGTCGCCCGCTCTCGAGCACGCCGACGCGATAGCCCTTCTCCGACAGTCGCAGCGCCGAGACGCTGCCGCCGAAGCCCGAGCCGATCACGAGCCAGTCGTAGTCCAGCCGGTTCTCCTCCATGGACTCCACCGTACACGAAGGTGACGCCTGCGTCACGTTTGAACCGCGTTACCCTGAGGCGATGGCCAATCGTCCCGTGATCGGCATCCTCACCTCGCTGGAACGCGCCCGTTGGAGCGTCTGGGACCAGCAGGCCGCCCTCACCCCCACCAACTACCTCGACGCGATCCGCGCCGCCGGCGGAATGGCGCTGATGATCGCCCCCGACCCGGTCCTGACGCAGGACCCGCACGAGGCGCTTGACCTCGTCGACGGGCTGATCCTGGCCGGCGGCAACGACATCGACCCCGCCCTCTACGGCGCCGAGCGCCATCCGGAGACGCAGGAGACGATGGCCGAGCGCGACGCCTTCGAGCTGGCCGTCACGCGCGCCGCGATGGAGCGCGACCTGCCCTACCTCGGGATCTGCCGCGGCATGCAGCTGCTGAACATCGCCAGCGGCGGCACGCTGCGCCAGCACCTGCCGGAGGAGTTCGGCCACCACGAGCACCGCAAGGCGATCGGCACCTTCGACGGCGCCGACCACGACGTCCGCCTCGCGCCCGGATCGCTCGCCGCGCGCGCCGCCGGCGAGGAGCTGCACGGCACCAAGTCCCATCACCACCAGGGGATCGGCAGGGTCGGAAAGGGCCTCGTCGTCAGCGGCTGGGCGACGAAGGACGAGCTGCCGGAGGCGATCGAGTCACGCGACCACGCCTTCGTGCTCGGCGTCCAGTGGCACCCCGAGGCCGACGAGGGCAGCCGTCTGATCGCCGCGCTCGTCGACGAGGCGCGCGCCTACCGTCACGCCCGCGTCGAAGCTCAGACCGGCGTCGCCGGCGGAGCGGCGACGCCCGCGCGCGCGACGTAGCCGACCATCCGATTCGTCAGCGCGTTGAGCTGACGGACGGCGTCGGCCCGCGCCGGCGGCACGTCGTCGAGCAACCGCTCGGCGTTGCCGAGCAGCTCCGGGCCGTTGGCGACCGCGGTCCGCAGCAGCACCCGCGCCGCCTCGCGGACGGCGTCGGGCTCGACCGTCCAGATCGCCTCGAAGAGGCGGTCCTGGTCGGCGACCTCCTCCTGGTCGGGGATCTCCCACGCCGACAGGCAGGCGGCATAGCCGGCCGCGTCGACGACCAGCGCCCACTCGCGCACGAGCGGGACGTCGGGCGCGATCGGCACCTCGATCGGCTTCCACAGCGGCATCTCCGGAGCCGGGAAGTCGGCCAGCACGACGGCCAGCCGGGCCGTTCGCGCCAGCTCCTCCCAGCGCCGCTCGACGTGGCGGTAGAAGCGCTCGCGCTGGAAGGTCGCGAGCACGACCGGCCGCTCGGCCGCGGCCAGCGACTCGTCCTCGATCGCGCGGCTGATCGCGACCAGCGCCCACTTCGACAGCCGCTGCGGGATCAGCCCGGGAACCTCCCTGCGCATCGCGGCGAAGACGGAGACGTCGCGGCCCGACGGCTGCTGCGCGCGCGCGATCGCGGCGCGCATCGCCAGCCCGCGGTCGCGGTCGCGCGCGATCTGCCGGATCAGCTCGACGTCGCGCTCGCTGTAGCGGCGGGCGCCGGCGGCGGTCCGCTCCGGCGTCGGGAAGCCGTAGCGCTGCTCCCACATCCGCAGCGTCCCCTCACCGACGCCGGTCTGCGCCGACACCTCTCCGATCGAGAGCCTCGCCATCATCGCCAACGCTACCGGCCGTCGCGGGGTCAGGCGACCGTGCCGACCGGCGGGTCGGCGATGCCCGTGATCCCGAGCGCCTCGCGCGTGCGGATCAGGCCGAGCCGGATGCGGCTCTTGGCGGTGCCGACGGGGACCTTCGTCGCCGCCGCCACCTCGCGCGCGCTGAGACCCGCGCCGTAGGCGAGCAGGACCGCTTGGCGCTGCTCGCGCGGCGCCGCGCCGAGCGCCTCGATCGAGGCCTCGACGCGCGCCCGCTGGTAGGCCAGCTCGGCGGCGTTGCCGTCGGTCTGCAGCTCGACATCGCGCGACATCCGCTCGGTCGCCGCGTCGGCCGCCTGGCGTGAGCGCCAGCGGTCGAGCGCGCGGCTGCGGGCGACCATCGCGACGTAGCTGGTGAGCGAGCCGCGAGCGGGGTCGTATGCGCCGGGCCGCTCCCAGAGGCGGGCGAAGACGTCCTGCGCGACGTCCTCCGCCGCCGCGCGATCGTGCAGCACGCGATCGGCGGCTCGAACGGCGACAGGGGCCAGGCGGCGGTAGGTCTCGGAGAACTCGCGCGGGTCCCACATGGGGCACTCCTTCAACATGGTGTTGAAGGTAGTTATACGACCAACTTCTGGATCCTAATCTGAAGCTGGCGCGTCGCCACTGCCTTCCGCGAGCGTGCTCGTCACGTACCCGGCATCGGCGATCGCACGCAGCACCTCGTCAGCGTGCGCACGACCGCGCGTCTCCAGCACCAGCTGGACCGCCGTCTCGCGCACGTGCAGGTCGAGCCCCTCGCGCACGTGCGTGATGTCGACGAGGTTCGCGTTCTGGGCGCCGACGAGGCCGAGCAGCGTCGCCAGCGCGCCGGGCCGGTCGGGCACGCGCGTCAGCAGCACCAGCCGGCGCCCCGCCTGCGACTCGTGGCGCCGCGCGACCGACGCCAGCAGGCCCGCGTCGACGTTGCCGCCCGACAGCACGACCGCCGTCGTGCCCTCCGCCGCCGGCGCGACCGCGCCGGAGAGCAGCGCCGCGACGCCGACCGCGCCGGCCCCCTCGACGACCAGCTTCGCCCGCTCCAGCAGCAGCACCATCGCCTCCGCGACGCCGTCCTCCGGCACGACGACGACCTCGTCGACCCACCTGCGCATCAGCGCGACGGTCAGCTCCCCCGGCCGCTTGACCGCGATCCCGTCGGCGATCGTCGGGGTCGCGCGCTCGATCGCGATCGGCGCGCCGCCGGCCAGCGACGCCGGCACCGGCGCGCAACGGTCGACCTGCACGCCGACGACGCGCACCTCCGGCCGCAGTGTCTTCAACGCGGCCGCGACGCCGCTGACGAGCCCGCCGCCGCCGACCGGCACGACGACCAGCCGCAGGTCGCGCACCTGCGCCGCCAGCTCCAGCCCGATCCCGCCCTGGCCGGCGATCACGTCCTCGTCGTCGAACGGGTGGACGAACGCCATCCCTGTCTGCCGCGCGCGTTCGCGCGCCGCCGCCAGCGACTCGTCGACCGAGGCGCCGACGAGCCGCACGGTCGCGCCGAACTCGGCGCAGGCGTCGACCTTCTGGTTGGGCGCGCCGATCGGCATGAAGACCTCGCACGGCAGTCCCCGCGCCCGCGCCGCGTACGCGACCGCCTGGCCGTGGTTGCCGGCGCTGCCGGCGACGACACCGGCCGCCGCCCGCTCGGGCTCCAGCGCCGCGATCTTCGCGAGCGCGCCGCGCAGCTTGAAGGAGCCGGTCCGCTGCAGGTTCTCGGCCTTCAGCGCGATCGTCGCGCCGACCCGCTCACTGAGCGTGCGCGAGCTGAGCACCGGCGTCTCGCGCACGACCTCGGCGTAGGAGACCGCCGCCCGGCGCACCCGCTCCAGGTCGACGGTCACCCCGTGCCTCAGCCCGGCAGCGCGACGATCGCGTCGAGCTCGACGCTCGCGCCGCGCGGCAGTCTCGACACCGCGACCGCCACGCGCGCCGGCGGATCGGTCTCGAAGAAGGAGGCGTAGACCTCGTTGACGGCGGTGAAGTCGTCCATGTCGACGAGGTAGACGGTGATCTTGACCGCGTCGGCGAGCGTCGCCCCGGCGGCGGCGCAGACGGCCTGCAGGTTCTCCAGGCAGCGGCCGGCCTGCTCGGCCGTCGTCTCGCCGACCAGCTCGCCGGTCTCGGGATGGAGCGGGATCTGGCCCGAGCAGTAGAGCATCCCGCCCGCGCGGACGGCGTGGACGTACGGACCGACGGCGGCGGGCGCGCCGATCGCGGTGACGGACTCGCGGTTCGTTGACACGGCTTGCAGGGCTCCTGTGGTGGTGGTGTTCCCGCAACGTACTAGGGTCGAGACATGGCCAACGCGCTCGCGAACGAGACCTCCCCCTATCTGCTGCAGCACAAGGAGAACCCGGTCGACTGGCGGCCGTGGGGACCGCAGGCGCTCGCGGCCGCGCGCGAGCGCGACGTGCCGCTGCTGATCTCGATCGGCTACTCGGCCTGCCACTGGTGCCACGTCATGGAGCGCGAGTCGTTCGAGGATCCCGAGATCGCCGAGCTGATGAACGAGCTGTTCGTCTGCGTCAAGGTCGACCGCGAGGAGCGGCCCGACGTCGACGCGATCTACATGGACGCGGTGCAGGCGATGACCGGCCACGGCGGCTGGCCGCTGAACGCCTTCGCGACGCCCGACCAGGTGCCGTTCTACGCCGGCACCTACTTCCCGCCCGAGGCGCGCCAGGGGATGCCGAGCTGGCGTCAGGTGCTGGAGGCGATCTCCGCGGCGTGGCGCGACAGACGTGCGGAGATCTTGGAGCAGAGCGCGCGGATCGTCGAGCGGCTGGAGGGCGGCGCGCGGCTCGCGCCGAGCGGCGCGATGGTCGACCCGGGGATGCTCGACGACGCCGTCGACGCGCTGCGCCAGAACGCCGACCCGGTCAACGGCGGCTTCGGCCGCGCGCCGAAGTTCCCGCAGTCCTCGGCGATCGAGCTGCTGCTCGCCCATGGTGAGACGACGGTTGCGCTCGACGCGCTGCGCGCGATGGCGCGCGGCGGGATCCACGACCAGCTCGGCGGCGGCTTCTCGCGCTACGCCGTCGACGCCGCCTGGGTCGTCCCCCACTTCGAGAAGATGCTCTACGACAACGCGCTGCTGGCGCGCGCCTACCTGCACGGCTGGCAGGTCAGCGGCGAGCCGCTGCTGCGGGCGGTCGCGGAGGACACGCTCGACTGGGCGCTGCGCGAGATGCGCGGCCCCGAGGGCGGCTTCTACTCCGCGCTCGACGCCGACTCCGAGGGCGTCGAGGGCAAGTTCTACGTCTGGTCGCTCGGCGAGCTGCGGTCGGCGCTCGGCGGCGACGAGGCGCTGCTCGCGACCGCCGTCGAGTGGTACGGCGCCAGCGAGCGCGGCAACTTCGAGGGCGTCAACATCCTCGTGCGCGCCGCTGGCAGCGCCCCCGAGCCGCCCGAGCTGCCGGAGATCAGACGGCGGCTGCTGGCGGTCCGCGACAGGCGCGTCCGCCCCGGCCTCGACGACAAGCGGCTGACCTCGTGGAACGCGCTGACGATCGCCGCGCTGGCCGAGGCCGGCGCGCTGCTGGAGCGCGACGACTACCTCGACGCCGCGCGCGCCGCCGCCGGCTTCCTGCTGACCTCGGTGCAGGACGACGACGGCCGCCTGCGGCGCTCGTGGAAGGACGGCCGCGCGACGCTGCCCGGCTACCTGGAGGACCACGCCTACCTGCTGGAAGCGCTGCTGACGCTCTACGAGGCGACGTTCGAGCCGCGCTGGTTCGCGGCCGCTCGGCGCCTCGCCGACATCACGATCGCGCAGTTCGGCGACGACGAGCAGGGCGGCTTCTTCCAGACCGCCGCCGACCACGAGCAGCTCGTCACGCGCCGCAAGGAGCTGGAGGACACACCGATCCCGTCGGGTCAGTCGGCGGCCGCCAACGGCCTGCTGCGGCTGTCGCGGCTGACCGGCGAGGCCGAGTACGAGCGCCGCGCGGAGAGCGTGATCGCGCTGCTGCACCCGCTCGCCGCGAACCACCCGCAGGCGTTCGCGCACCTGCTGCGCGCGATCGACTTCCAGCAGTCGGAGGTGCACGAGGTCGCGATCGTCGGCCCGGCCGAGAGCGCCGCCCCGCTGCTGCGCGCCGTCCGCGGCGCCTTCCGCCCGCATGTCGTGCTGGCGGGCGCGGTCGACTCCGCCCCCGGCGCGCACGCCGATGACGCGTCCGCCGTACCGGAGCTGCTCGAAGGCCGCCACGCGCTCGACGGCCGCGCCGCCGCCTACGTCTGCGAGCGCTTCACCTGCCGCGCGCCGGTCACCGACCCGGACGCGCTGCTGAGGCTGCTTGGCTGATCTGCGCAACTCGAGCGGCTGCGCGCCGTCTCGGAGTGCATGCGCCTCCCCACGCAGCTCCGCTCGCTCCTCGCCGCCGCGCTGCTCGCGCCGCTGCTGCTGCCCGGTGCGGCCGGCGCCTCGGCGGTGACGGCCGCGACCGTCGCGGAGTACGCGCCGAGAGGCCAATGGCCGTCGGTCACGACGATCACGTGGACGGCCGATCCCGGCGAGGTCAACCGCGTCGAGATCGCTCCCGGCTCGGGCGGCGTGGTGCTGAGGGACGCGGCCGGTCCGATCCGCGTCGGCGGGGAGTGCAGAGCGCTGCCGGACGGCGCGGCGGTCTGCAACCTCGCCGGCTCCTCGCGCACGGTCGTGCTGAGGGCCGGTGACGGGGACGACGAGGTGCGCGTCGGCCTCGTGCCGACCAACGTCGAGATCGAAGGCGGTGACGGCAGCGACTCGCTGATTGCCACGGACGGCCACGGCGCGAAGCTCGACGGCGGCCCCGGCGACGACGTGATCACCGGCAGCTCTGGCAACGACGCCATCGCCGGCGGCGCCGGCGCCGACCGGATCGAGGCGGGAGCCGGCGGCGACACGATCGTCGACGACCCGCCCGAGGGACCGTTCTCGGCTGACCTGATCGACGGTGGTCCCGGGGACCCGAACTCCCCGGGCCAGGACTCGGTCCGCTACCAGCGCACGAGCGCCGTCCATGTCGACCTCGGCGCCGGCGTCGGCGGCGCCCCCGGCGAGGGCGACCGGCTGAGCGGGATCGAGAACGCCGACGGCGGGAGCGGCGACGACGTGCTGATCGGCGACGAGCACGACAACGCGCTCAACGCGACCTCCCCCGTGCCGTCCGCCGCCAAGGGCGCCGACCGCGTCGAGGGCCGCGGCGGCGACGACGATCTGCGCGGCGACGCGGGGGCGCTGCTGTTCGGCGGCGCCGGCGACGACCGCTTCGCGGGGTCGAAGGCGAGCTTCGACGGCGGCAGCGGCGACGACAGCTTCGCCGACCCGAGCGGGCCGGTCCGCTGCGGCGACGGCCGCGACGGCATCACGGGCGCGACTCAGGCGGCGACCGTCGCGCCCGACTGCGAGTCCGTCCAGCTCGCCGACGTGACGGTCGACGATCTGCGCGTCGAGGGTGCGCGGCTGCGGCTGACGCTCGACCCCGGGCGGACGCACTACGCGCCGGGCTGCGGCTTCGCGCTCACGCTGCGCGGCGCCGGCGCCGACACGCGCCTGCTCGCGCGGCGGGTCGTGCCGATGCGCGCCGGCCGCGTCCGCTCGCGGACGGTCACGCTGGTCCTGCGCCAGCCGCCGCGGGCGCTCGTGCGGATCGTCGTGCAGCGGCGCGCCTGTCGCGGAGGGCGAACGCCGCGCGTCGGCAGACCGAGCCGCTATGACGGCTTCCTCTGGCAGCCGCCGGCCGCGACCACCGACCGCACGCTGGCGCGGCAGACGGCCGCGGAACCCCTGCGCGAGCGCCGCCGGGTCGGCTAGGCTCGACGTATGCCATCAGCGCAGCGGGTCGCCGTCGTCGGAGCCGGACCAGCCGGGTTCTACACGAGCGACTTCCTGCTGCAGGCCGGTTTCGAGGTCGACCTGTTCGACGCGCTGCCGACGCCGTTCGGGCTCGTGCGCGCCGGCGTCGCGCCCGACCATCCGAAGATCAAGAGAGTGACGCGCGCCTACGAGCGCACCGCCAGACATCCCGCGTTCCGCTTCTTCGGCGGCGTCCAGCTCGGCGGCGACGTGCAACGCGAGGAGCTGCTGGAGCGCTACCACGCCGTCGTCTACGCGATCGGCACCTCGACCGACAACCGGCTCGGGATCCCCGGCGAGGACCGCGCCGGCTCGCATCCGGCGACCGAGTTCGTCGCCTGGTACAACGGCCACCCCGAGCACGCCCACCGCGAGTTCGACCTGAGCGCCGAGCGGGCCGTCGTGATCGGCAACGGCAACGTCGCGATCGACGTCGCGCGAATGCTCGTGCTCGACCCCGGCGAGATCGCCCCGACCGACACCGCCGATCACGCGATCGAGGCGCTCGCGCAGGCGCGGGTGCAGGAGGTCGTCGTGCTCGGCCGGCGCGGGCCGGCGCAGGCCGCCTTCACCAACCCGGAGCTGCTGGAGCTGGGTGAGCTGAAGCGCGCCGACGTGTTCGTCGACCGGGCCGAGGTCGAGCTGGACCCACACTCCGCCGCCTGGATCGCCTCCGACGCCGCGGACCAGACGCACCGCAGAAACGTCGAGATCCTGTGGGAGTACGCCGGCCGCCCGCCGGCCGGCAAGAGTCACCGTGTGCTGCTGAGATTCCTGCGCTCGCCGCTGGAGATCCTCGGCGACGAGCGCGACGCCGTCGCCGGCCTGCGCGTCGCCGTCAACCGGCTGGAGCCCGACGCGCGCGGCGGGCTGCGCGCCGTCCCGACCGGCGCCGAGGAGACGATCGAGTGCGGCCTCGTGCTGCGCTCGATCGGCTACCGGGGCGTGCCGCTGCCCGGCGTCCCGTTCGACGAGCGCCGCGGCCTGATCCGCAACGACGACGGGCGGGTCGTCGGCGACGACGGCGAGCGGGCCGTCGGCGAGTACGCCGTGGGCTGGATCAAGCGCGGCCCCAGCGGCGTGATCGGCACCAACAAGAAGGACGCGCACGAGACGGTCGACCTGATCGTCGCCGACCGTGACGCCGGCCGGCTCGGCGCCCCCGAGCCGGAGCGCTCCGACGCCGCGGCGGTCGCCGCCTGGCTGCGCGAGCGAGTCCCCCACCTCGTCACGTGGGACGACTGGAGCGCGATCGACGCGCACGAGCGCGCGCTCGGCGAGCCGCACAGCCGGCCGCGCGTCAAGCTCGTGCGTGTGCCCGAAATGCTGGAAATTGCGCACGGCACCGCCGCACGCGGTTAGCCTGCGCAGATCTCCACTGCCGGCAAGCTCCTCACGGTCGCCTCCGGTCACCGCGCGAAGTTCGCGGTGCTCGCGGTCTGGCTCGTGCTCGTCGCGGTCTTCGGCTCCTTCGCCGGCAAGCTGAGCGACGTCGAAGAGAACGACCCGGTCTCGTTCCTGCCCGGCAAGGCCGAGTCGGTCAAGGCGCTGGAGGCCGTCAGAGCGTTCCCCTCCGGCGAGCAGACCGAGGCGGTGATCGTCTACAGCCGCGACGGCGGCCTGCAGGCGGCTGACAGAGCCGCGATCGTGCGCGATCGCGCGGCGATCAACGCCGACCCGCCGCGCGGCACCGCCAGAATCCCGCCGCCGATCTTCTCCAGAGACGGCGCGGCCGCGCTGCTGATCGCCGACGTCGACACCAGCGGACCGACCTCCGACAACACGCTGATCGACGCGACCGACGCGCTCCGCGACCGCGTCCACGAAGCGGTCCCTCTGGGCCTGCAGGTCGAGGTGACCGGGCCGGCCGGCTTCTCGACCGACGCCGTGAAGGTCTTCGAGCAGATCAACGGCACGCTGCTGCTGGCGACGGCGTCGCTCGTCTTCGTGCTGCTGATCCTGATCTACCGCAGCCCGATCTTCTGGGCGATCCCGCTCTTCACCGTGATCTTCGCCGAGGTGATCGCGCGCGGGATCGGCTACTTCCTCGCCGAGGCCGGCGTCACGATCAACGGCCAGACCTCCGGAATCCTCTCCGTGCTCGTCTTCGGCGTCGGGACCGACTACGCGCTGCTGCTCGTCGCCCGCTATCGCGAGGAGCTGCGCCGCCACGAGGACAAGCACGAGGCGGTCGCGATCGCGCTGCGGCGCGCCGGCCCGGCGGTGCTCGCCTCCGGCCTGACCGTGATCGCCGCGCTGCTGTGCCTGTCGCTGGCGGAGGTCAACGGCACCGCCGGCCTGGGGCCGGTCTCGGCCTTCGGCGTCGCGCTGGCGATGCTCGCGATGCTGACGCTGCTGCCGGCGCTGCTGGCGATCACCGGCCGCCGCGCCTTCTGGCCGTTCGTGCCGCGCTACGGCGGCGCCGGCACCGACGAGACGCACGGCTGGTGGCGGCGGCTCGGCGAGCGGATCCGCGTGCGGCCGCGGCGCGTCTGGATCGGCACGACCGTCGCGCTGCTGGTGCTCTGCCTCGGCCTGACGCAGATGAACTCCGACCTGACGAGCGGCAACTCCTTCCGCGACCAGGTCGAGTCGGTCGAGGGACAGGAGCTGATCGCGCAGTCGTTCCCGGCCGGCGCCAACGCCCCGACGATCGTGATCGTGCCGCCCGGCGACGAGGCCGGCGGCGCGAGCGCGGGCGCCGACGCCGCGCGGGTCGCCGCGGTGCTCAGAGCGCTGAGCGCGGTGCCGGGCGTCGCGCAGGTCGCGCCGGTCGAGCGCGACCCGCGGTCGGGCGTGCGGATCGCCGTCACGCTGGAGGCCGACCCGTACAGCGAGCAGGCGTTCGACGTGATCCCGCCGCTGCGCGAGGCGGCGAAGGCGGCCGGCGGTGACGACGTGCTGGTCGGCGGCCCGACCGCCGAGGAACGCGACCTGCGCGTCTCGACCGCGCGCGACAACCGCGTGATCGTGCCGCTCGTGCTCGTCGTCGTCTTCCTGATCCTGGTGCTGGTGCTGCGCGCCGTGCTGCTGCCGCTGCTGCTGATGGCGACCGTGATCCTCTCCTACGCGGCCGCGCTGGGGATCGGCGCCTTCTTCTTCATGCAGGTGTTCGGCTTCGCCGGGGTCGATCCGGGGCTGCCGCTGTTCGCCTTCATCTTCCTCGTCGCGCTCGGCGTCGACTACAACATCTTCCTGATGGTGCGCGTGCGCGAGGAGGCGCACGAGCACGGCACGCGGCTGGGGACGGTGCGCGGCCTCGCGGTCACCGGCGCGGTGATCACCTCGGCCGGGATCGTGCTGGCGGGGACCTTCTCGACGCTCGCGGTGCTGCCGCTCGTCGTGCTGACCGAGATCGGCTTCACGATCGCCGTCGGCGTCCTGCTCGACACCTTCGTCGTGCGCTCGGTGCTGGTGCCGGCGATCGTGCTCGACGTCGGCGACCGCGTCTGGTGGCCGTCGGAGCTCGGCCACCGCCTCGCGACCGCGCACGACGAGGATGAGGAGGAGGACGAGCCGGCCGCGGCGACCGCGGCGGAGGCCGGTGAGGGGAAGCCCTCCTCCGCAGCGTCCTGACCAGGGCTCATGGAATCGGCGCTCGCAGCCGATGAGAGGGCGATCCCCTACCCGAAGGACGCCAGATGAAGCTGACGAAGTTCGCCCGCCTCGCCCCCCTCGCCGTGATTGCAGCGGGCGCGCTTGCCGCTCCGACCGCCGCGCAGGCCGCCGGCAGCCAGACCGTCGTCTGCAAGGGCAGCGAAGCGCGCTGCACCGCGACGATCAGCCTCGCAGGCGGCGCCAGCGCCAAGACGCTGAAGATCGAGCTGCCCGGCACCAACCTGAAGCTGATCGGCGTCAACTCGACGCCCGCCTACACCGCGGGCGCGTACGACCTCTACGACCCGAACTACGCGCTCGGCGGCTCGCTCTTCACGTCGAAGCTGAGCGCCGTCAAGTCGCTGCCGAAGGGCGCCAAGCTGATCCTCAAGTTCGGCACGCCCGAGAGACTGCTCAACTGCGGCGGGATCCATACCGGCGTCGGCGGTCTGATCATCGAGACGACCGGCCTCGGCAGCACGCCCGCGTTCGGCTGCCCGCAGGCGGCCGGCGTCGCCAGAACCTGGCTGAAGCGCTTCAACGCGTACCAGCAGGTCGAGAGATTCTCCGTCAGAGGGGTCGCCTACCGCTGCAAGGTCGTCCCCTTCGAGGTCAACATCAACTGCACGAGCAACAGCACGCTCGTCGCGTTCAGCGCGCCGACCGGCCACTGATCGCACGCTGCTGCGGGCGGCTTCGGCCCGGCCGCGCGCCCTTGCGGGTGCGCGACCGGGCCGGGCCCGTGCAGCCTTGCTAGAGGACCGGCAGGTAGCGGTCCAGCTCCCACTGCGTGACCTGCACGCGGTAGTCGTCCCACTCCTGCCGCTTGATCTCCACGAAGCGGTTGAACATGTGCTCGCCGAGCGTGCGCAGCACCAGCTCGGAGTCGGCGGTCAGCTCGATCGCCTCGCCGAGCGTCGAGGGCAGCTGCTCGATCCCGAGGCGGCGGCGCTCGTCGGGCGCGAGGTGGTAGAGGTTCTTCTCCATCGGCTCCGGCAGCTCGTAGCCGTGCTCGATCCCCTCCAGGCCCGCCTGCAGCAGCACCGCGAACGTCAGGTACGGGTTGCACGCCGGGTCGGGGCAGCGCAGCTCCATCCGCGTCGTCTGCTCCTTGCCGGGGTGGTACATCGGCACGCGCACGAGCGCGGAGCGGTTGCGGCGCGACCAGGCGACGTAGACCGGCGCCTCGTAGCCCGGCACCAGCCGCTTGTAGGAGTTGACCCACTGGGCGAAGATCGCGCTCATCTCGCGCGCGTGACGCAGCTGGCCGGCGATGAAGGCCTTCGCGACGTCCGACAGGTAGTACTGGTCGTTGGGGTCGTAGAAGGCGTTTCTGCCGTCCTTGAAGAGCGACAGGTGGGTGTGCATGCCCGAGCCGTTCTCGCCGAACAGCGGCTTCGGCATGAAGGTCGCGTGGAGGCCGTACTTGCGCGCGTACTCCTTGACCGTGATGCGGTAGGTCATGCAGTCGTCGGCCATCTTCAGCGCCGAGGCGTAGCGCATGTCGATCTCGTGCTGCGAGGGACCGACCTCGTGATGGGTGTACTCGACGTGGATGCCGAGCTGCTCGAGCGCGAGCACGGTCTCGCGGCGCAGGTCGGAGCCGGCGTCGAGCGTCGTGAGGTCGAAGTAGCCGCCCTCGTCGATCGGCGTCGGGTCCCTCGCGTCTCTGAAGTAGAAGTACTCCAGCTCGGGGCCGACCATGAAGTCGTCGAAGCCCATCGCCTTCGCACGGTCGAGCGCGCGCCGCAGCACGTGGCGCGGGTCGCCCTCGTACGGCGTCTGCTCAGGCGTCTTGATGTCGCAGTACATGCGCGCGACGCCCTGCTCCTCCGGCCGCCACGGCAGCGAGGCGAAGGTCGAGGCGTCGGGCAGCGCGATCATGTCCGACTCCTCGACGGCGTTGAAGCCGGTGATCGAGGAGCCGTCGAAGCCCATCCCGCCCTCGAAGGCGTCGGACAGCTCGCTGGTGTTGATCGAGAACGCCTTCAGCTGACCGAGGATGTCGGTGAACCAGAGGCGGATGAAGCGGATGTCGCGCTCCTGCACGAGACGCAGCACGTCGTCAGGGGTAAGCGGCGGCGCGGCGTCAGTCATGTCGAAGGGCTCCTGGGGTCAATTTCGGGCGTGGCGACGGGAATTGGAGCCTACCGCGACGGGGCGTCGGCACAGCCGGGCAGCCAGCGTTGGGCCCACGACTCCAGCGCGGCCAGCGCCGGCTCCAGCTCGCGTCCCATCGGCGTGAGCGCGTACTCGACCCGGGTCGGGGGCGCCGGCGGGGGCGGCGAGACGGTGCGCGCGACGACGCCGCGCGCCTCCAGCTCCTTCATCCGCTCCGACAGCAGCCGGTCCGACAGCTCCGGGACGGCGTTGGCGATCTCGCTGAAGCGCTGCGGCGAGCGGTTCATCAGCACGCGCACGATCGCGCCGGTCCAGCGCTTGCCGAGGAACTCGATCGCCTCGTGGTAGTGCGGGCAGCAGGCGTCGGCGGCGCTGTCGGCACCGGCGGGGTCGCCGGCGGCGCATGCCGCGTTCCGCTCCGATGCCTGCTCGACCGCCATCGAGCACAGCTTACGCCCGCATCGGCCCCCTGGCCATGCGGGCGATGTCAGGCGGCGCGCAGCGTGCGCGACTGCTCGATCGAGCCGTCGACCGGCACCTCGCCGGCGACGTTGACCATCGCCGCGAGCGATTCGAGCGCGACGGTCGCGATCGCCTCGAGGATCTCCTCGTCCTCCCAGCCCAGCTCGCGCGCCTCCTCGTGCAGGTGCAGCGGCGGTCTGCCGTCGACGACGAGCGCGCGCAGGTAGCGCAGCAGCGCCGCCTCCTTCGCGTCGCCGGAGTCGAAGTCGCGTGCCAGCGCGACCTCGTCGAGACCGAGGCCGGCGGCGCGGGCGGCACGCGAATGCATCGCTATGCCGGGCTGTGAGCCGCGCTCCTCCGCGACCGCGAGCGCGATCCGCTCCAGCGTGGCGGCGGAGAGGTGGCCGTGACGCAGCTCGCTGCGAAAGCGCGCGTAGCCGCGCAGGGCGGCCGGGGAGCCGGCGAGGGCGCCGACGAAGTTGGGCAGTTGGCCGCCGGTCGCCAGGGCGCCGCGCAGGACAGGGACCGAGCCTTCCGGTGCTGTGAGGTCGTCGTGGATCTGGAACCGACTCATCGGAGTCTTCATGGCGCGCACCCGGGTCGTAGAGGTTCTCGCCCCCCTTATACGAGCGGGACCTAAACCCAGGCTCACGGTTCCTTTTGCGCCGGCTATGGGGGCGGACGGCCGATTGCGCTCGCCCCTTGTCGCGCCGGCTCCACGGCCAGCGCGTTTGTCAGGCGCCGGAGGCGGTGAGGATGGCGACGAGGATCAGGAAGACGCCCATCAGCACCGCGTACATCGCGGCACGGTCGGGACGGCTTCCGGCGATCCGCTCGCTCGCGCGACGGGGGCGATGACGACGCGCGGTCGTCTCGTACTCGTAGTCATGACGGCGGGTCGGCGGCGGCGCGACCTGGCCCCTGATGACGATCGTGCGGCGCTCGCCCTGCTGGCTCGCGCTGCGACCGGCGCGTGACGGCGCCTCTGCGGTTGGCATCTCTGTCGGTCCTCTTTCTCGAGCTTGCGGGGTTAGCTGACGGGCTCGCACCGAAAGAGCGGCGCTATGCGCGGACGCGCGATTCGCCCCGTTGTCGTGGGTCCCCCGCTTCCCGTGCGGCAGACGGGAATTCAGCGGTATGACACGGCGATCCTACCAACGGCTTGCAGATTCTGACCTGCATCCGGTGGATCTTATGGAAAGCCTCGGTCGGAAAATGCGGGCTTCTTGTGGCACGCGGCCTCAAGCGGGCTGCACGGGCGCCGATGACGCGGCGGTGGCGCGTGCGCGCGCGGCCAAGCGGCGCGCGAGGCACCTGGCGCCGGCCGCTCAGCTGCGCTCGTAGGCGGCCTGTTCGGCGACGGTCCGCTCCGCCCACGGGACCGCTTCGAGGCGCGCGTCGGGGATCGGCTCGCCGCTCTGCACCGAGCGGCCGTAGCTGCCGTCGGCGAGGCGCTGTTCGGCGCGTTCGATCGCCGCCAGCTCCTCGCGCAGCTGCTCGACGAAGCCGGCGTCGCGCTCCCGCTCGAACAGCTCCGTTCCACCGTCGGCGAGATGCTGGTCGAGGTGCGTCAGCTCCTGCTTCTCGCCGCCGGGCGGGATCAGGCCGGCCAGCTCGCGCTCGACGCGAGCGCGTTCGCGGGCCAGCAGCTCACGGGCATGCGCGGTGTCCATGTCGGCGAGGGTACCCGCGCGCGCGGCAGGACGCACGCGCGGTGCGACGCACTCGCGGTGTGACACACGCGCGGTGTGCGCACTCGCGGCAGGGCGCACGCGCGGCCGCGAGGCGGCCGCCGCGCGGGCGTCAGCGGCCGGCGGTCGCGCCGACGAAGGCGGCGACGGCCTCGGCCTCGGCGCCGGAGTAGATGCCGGCGGGCATCGTGCCGCCGCCGCGCTGGCGGCCTCTGACGATCGCGTCGTAGGTCAGCTCCTGCGGCGGCTTGAGCACGTCGAGGTTCGGACCGACCTTGCCGACGGCCTCGGCGGCGGCGAGCGTGTGGCAGTTCGCGCAGCCGGTGCCGAACAGCGCCCGCCCCTCCTCCTCCTGCTTCGTCAGCTCGATCGTCGTCCCGTTTATGTGGGCGTCGGCGCTGTCGCGGTCGCCGAATATGAACAGCGCCGGGACGGCGATCCCGACAGCGACGTAGAAGACGGTGAAGGCGATGACGGCGAAGGTGCGGGCGCCGGGCTTCTGCGACTGGAGCGTCGCGCGCACGCCGCGCGGGCCTCCGCGCACGGCGAGGAAGAAGAGCCCGAGTCCGACGACCACCCAGAACGCGAGAAACACCACGGTTGCGAGCATCGGAGCGACCCTATCCGGAACCCACCATGGAATGGAAGGGCGAACTGTTGTGTCGCGTCAGCGCGCGCTCTCAGCGGCTGCGATTGCGGCTGCGCCCCCGGCCGAAGTTCATCGTCTCAGGCGCGACGCCGCGGAAGTCGCGCGCGGAGCCGCCGCCGGCCGCCGCGCGCTGCTGCTCGTGCTGCTCGATCGCGTGGCGCTCGGCCTCGTCGAGCGGCGAGAAGTCCTTCGCGATCACCTTGCCCATGCGCGCGTCCGGTATGTCGAGCGGAGCGATCCGCGCCAGCAGGATGCTGATGCCGCCGCCGGCCGCCGGCAGCCGCTCCAGCGTCCCCTCCACCAGCACCAGCGGCTCGGTGCGGACGGTCAGGCGTCTGGTCTCGTACAGCTCCGGCCGCACGACGAGGTTGACGGTGCCGTGCTCGTCCTCGACCAGCAGGAAGACGATCCCGCGCGCGGTGCCCGGCCGCTGCCGCGCGACGACCATCCCACCGAGCTTGACCGTCGCGCCGTGCGGCAGCGACGCCAGCTCGCGGCTGGTGACGACATCGCGCGGCAGCCGCGGGCGCAGCAGTCTCAGCGGGTGGGCGCGCGCGGTCAGCCCGGTCGTGTCGTAGTCGGCGAGCATCCCGTCCCAGGCGCCGAGCTGGCGCAGCTCCGGCGCCCCCGGCAGCTCCAGCGGGAGCGCCAGCTGCGTGCCGCCCGGCACGCGGCGGCCGGGCACCGCGACGCCGAGCCGCCACAGCGCGACGCGGCGATCGCCGCCGGCGAGCACGTCGCAGGCGCCCGACCAGGCGAGCGCCTCCAGCGCAGGGCGACCGGCGCCTGCGCGCGCAGCGAGGTCGGCGACCTCGCGGAACGGCCCGCCGGCCCGGCGCGCGGCGACGAGCGCCTCGGCGTCGTGCGGCTGCACGCCGCGCACGTAGCCGAGGCCGATCCGAACGCGCACCTTCCCGTCGTCCCCGGTGTGGGAGGTGCACTCGGTCTCGCTCGCGTTGATCTCCGGCGCGAGCACCTCGATCCCGCGCCGCTGCGCCTCGTGCACGAGCGCGTCGGGCGGGTAGAAGCCCATCGGCTGCTCGTTCAGCAGCGCGCAGAGGAACTCGGCCGGATGGTGGACGCGCAGCCACGTCGACTGGTAGGCGAGCAGGCCGAAGGCCGCCCCGTGCGCCTTCGGGAAGCCGAAGCCGGAGAAGCCGCGCACCATCTGGAAGACGCGCTCGGCCAGCTCCGGCGTCACGTCGTCGTGGGTCGCCAGCGCGCCCTCGACGAACCTGCAGTGATGGGCCTCGATCGCCGCCTCCGAGCGCTTGCGGCTCATCGCCCGCCGCAGCCCCTCCGCCTCGCCGGCGGAGAAGCCGGCGAAGGCCATCGCCACCTCGATCACCTGGTCCTGGAAGATGATCGTGCCGAGCGTCTCTCTCAGCGGTCCGACGAGCGAGGGATGGTCGTAGGGAACCTTGAAGGAGGGGTCGATCCGCTCCCGCTGGCGGCGCTCGATGTAGGGGTTGACCGCCCCGCCCTGGATCGGCCCCGGCCGCACGATCGCGACCTGGATCGTCAGCTCCTTCAGGTTCGACGGCCGTGTGCGCCGCAGCGACGCCATCTGCGCGCGGCTCTCGATCTGGAAGACGCCGGTCGTCTCGGCGTTCTGGATCGCCTCGTAGGTCGCGCTGTCGTCGTAGGGGATGCGCGAGAGGTCGATCCGCTCGCCGCGCGTCGCCGCGATCGACTCGACCGCGCGCTCGACCGCCGACAGCATCCCGAGCCCGAGCAGGTCGATCTTGAGGAAGCCGGCGTCGGCGCACGAGTCCTTGTCCCACTGGACCATCTGGCGCCCCTCCATCGCGGCCGGGACGATCGGGCAGCAGTCGCTCAGCGGACGCGTCGCGACGACCATCCCGCCCGAGTGCTGCGAGAGGTGGCGCGGCAGGCCGTGCGCCTGCTCGGCCAGCCGCGCCAGCCACGCCCAGCGGCCGCTGCCGACGCGCCGCTCCCCCAGCGCGCTCGCTATGTCGGCGGCGACGTCGCGCGCCGACCAGCCCTCGGAGCCGCGCGCGACGCGCTCGATCTCCCCCGGCGGCAGCCCCAGCGCCTTGCCCAGCTCGCGGATCGCGCCGCGCGCGCGGTAGGTCGGGAAGGCGGCGACGAGCGCCGAGTTGCGCTCCCCGAAGACCGTGTGGATGCGCGGGATCAGCGCCGCGCGCACGTCGCGCGGGAAGTCGAGGTCGATGTCGGGCAGCGCCTGCAGCTCCTCGTTGAGGAAGCGGCCGATGAACAGTTCGTTGGCGACCGGGTCGACGTGCGAGAGGCCGGTCAGGTAGCAGACGATCGAGGAGACCGAGGAGCCGCGGCCGCGGCCGGGCGGCAGCAGCGCGCGGGCGCTGTCGGCCCCGCGCACCTCGACGGCGACCTCGCGCGCCAGCTCCAGCATGTCGCGGTGCAGCAGGAAGAAGCCGGCGAGGCCGAGCTTGCGGATGATCCGCAGCTCCTCGTCGAGCCGGCGCCGCGCCTCCGCGCGATGGGCGGCGCTGGTGTCGGCGTAGCGGTCGGCGAGGCGGTCGCCGCACAGCTCCGCCAGTCTGCGATCGGCGCTGTCGTCCTCGGCGCCGGGATAGCGGTAGCCGAGCCCCTGCGTCAGGTCGAAGCGGAGGCGGTCGGCGAGGCGGGCGGTCTCGGCGACGGCGTCGGGATGATCGGCGGCGAAGCGCGCCGCCATCGCCTGCGGGCTCGCCAGCACGTGACTGAAGTTGCCACGGCGGCCAGGCTCGGAGGCGTCGAGCGTCGTGTGCAGCCGGACGGCGACGAGCGCGTCCTGCAACGGCCCGCGCGCACGCGTGTGGGTGTGCACGTTGCCCGTCGCGACGCAGCGCAGCTCCAGCTCGCGCGCGAGCTGGACGAGCCGGCGATTGCGCGCGCGGTCGTCGCGCAGGTAGGGCCGCTGCAGCTCGACGTAGAGGCTCTCGCGACCGAAGGCGGCGCGCAGCAGGCGCAGCGAGGCGAGGTCGTGGACGCCGTGCGTCGCGCAGCCGCTGAGGCAGACGAGCCCCTCGGCGTGCTCGGCGACGGCGGCGAGCGAGACGAACGGCTGGCTCGCCTGGCGGGTGCGGCCGCGCAGCGCGCGCGTCCCCATGCGCGCGCCGGGCAGCGCGGCGGCGACGAGCGGGTCCTCGCGCCTGGCGGGGCGCGAGGACCCGCGCGCGAAGCCGGCCGCGCCACCCTCCGCGGCGCCGGCCCAGCCGGGCGCGGTCGCGAGCTCGGCGGCTCCCTCCGGACGCACGCCGGAGGCGGGCGTCCCCGCCTCCGGCTCCCCCGATGTGCGTCCTCCTCGCGCGTCCCCCTCGACGCGCGCGAGGTCTGTGGCGGCGGGCGCGTCCCCCGCGCGCCCGCCGCCGCCCTCCCCCATGGACGCGCCGCCCGCGCGCCCCTCCCCACGCGTGTGCGCGTGGGCGAGCGTCAGCAGCCGGCAGAGGTTGCGCCAGCCGCGCTCGTCCTCGACCAGCAGCGTCAGGTGACGGCCGTCGTCGAGCGTCAGCTCGGCGCCGTGGATCGGCCGCAGGCCGAGCGCCTGGGCCGAGCGGGCGAACTCCATCGCCCCGCAGACGTTGTCGTGGTCGGTCAGCGCGAGCGCGTCGTGTCCCAGCTCCACGGCAGCCGCGACCAGCTCGTCCGGCAGCGAGGCGCCGTCGAGGAACGAGAAGGCGGAATGGGCGTGCAGCTCGACATATGACACGAACATATGTTCGCATGCGCGGCGGACGGACGCCACTCAGAGCACGCACCAGATATCTGTTGTCTGCGACCTGGCGCGCGCGCGTCTCGTACGGTTGGTGAATGCGTCGAACGATCCTGAGCGCCGCCGCCGGCGCCGCCATCGCGCTGACGGCCCTCCCCGCCGGCGCCGCCGCGATCTCGCGCGAGGACGCCGCCGCGCAGCGGCTGGAGAGCCGCGCGATCGCGCTCATCAACGCCGCCACGAGAGCGATGCGCGCCGCCGACACGAGCTGCGTGCAGCAGTTCGACCCCGAGCACGAGACGACCGTCACGCACGACGCCCCCAGCCAGGCGATGCGCGACACCTTCGCGCTGCTGCGACGGCCGGAGATCCCCGCTGACCGCGAGTTCGCTGCCGACCTCCCGCGCTTCCCCTTCTCCTTCGCCGAGGGCGTCTACATCGACTGGATCCGGCTCGCGCGCGCCGCCGACGGCAGCGAGCACTACCTCGTGATCGCCAAGAGCCGCGATCTGCCGGAGCCACTGACACGCGCCTGCCTGCGCACGAGACACCGGCTGCTCGTCGACCTGCTCGACGGCGCCGGGCCGAGATTGCGGAGACTGACGCTGAGCGAGGAGGCGCGCCTCAACCGCCAGGAGCACCCGGCCGGCGGCTTCCCCGCCAGAGAGGTGATCTTCGGCTTCGGCGGCGGCGCCGGGGGCGGTGGCGTCGACCTCGCCCGGTTCCGCAGACACGGGCTGTTCGGCTCCTCGCAGCGAGGCTCCGAGGACCGTTCGACCGTCTCCGGCTTCGTGCCCGACGGCGTCGCGACGATCGAGGCGATCTACCCCGAGCGCGTCAGCCGCGGGCCGCATCGGCCGGCGATCGTCTACGGCGAGGAGATCCGCCTGACGCTGCCG
The DNA here is from genome assembly GCF_033542075.1 of Conexibacter stalactiti. Classification (NCBI taxonomy): domain Bacteria; kingdom Bacillati; phylum Actinomycetota; class Thermoleophilia; order Solirubrobacterales; family Conexibacteraceae; genus Conexibacter; species Conexibacter stalactiti. The sequence goes on along the minus strand of NZ_JAWSTH010000015.1, from coordinate 1,199 downwards.
GTCCAGGACAACGTCGTCGCGTTCAAGGTCGACCGCCCGGCCGAGGACGCGATGCCGCCGCAGATGATCTGGCGGGCCGCCGACGGCACCGTCGTGCGGACGGTGAGAGAGCCCCGCTGAGCGCCCGCGCGCGAGCCGCGGACGCGGGGTGGGCAGACGCTTCACCGCTGCCGGAACCAGCCGCCCTCGCGCAGGTCGTGGAAGACGACGAGGTTGCGGCCGCAGACCGTCACGACCTCCCAGTAGCGGCGCCGCAGCGGCGCCTCGCTCCACCAGCGGTCCTCAACCAGCCACGACTCGCGCACGGCGTCGATCTCGCGCCCGTCGACGACCTGCGGGCGGCCGTCGTGCTCGTCGGCGCGCACGCGGGCGCGCCTCGGCGTCGCGAGCCGGTGTCTGCGGGCGGTCGCGCCGCCGCCGGCGACGGAGGCGCCCGCGCGGCCCGCGACGGCACGGCCGGACGTGATCCCGCGCGCGCTCATTCAAACGGCGTCAGCACCGCGCGCCGCTCCGGCACGCGCGAGTCGGGATCGACGGCGAGCACGCGCAGCGCGGCGTCGGGACCGGCCGCCGCGCGCGCCTGGCGCACACCCTCGCGCAGCCGCGCGCGCCGCTCCGCGCCGGCCTCGTCGAGCAGCGAGCGCTGATCGCTGGCGGCCGGGCCGAAGCGGACCGCCGCCAGCCGCAGCCGCTCCGCCGGCGCCGGCAGCAGCGCCAGCCGCGCCGCCAGCGCCAGCCGCATCCGCAGCGGGTCGGCGTGCGCCTCGCGGAACGGCACCTGCTCGCGCCACGTGCCGCCCTCCACCAGCGTCGCCGCCAGCACGACCGCGCGCAGCGAGCGGCCGCGCCGCTCCCTGCGCGCCAGCAGCCGGTCGACGAGCAGGCCGAGCGCGCGCTCCAGCTGAACGCCCGACATCGCCTCCGGCAGCTCCAGCTCCTCCTCGACGCGCTCGGGCTCCTCGCGCGGTCTCAGCGCTCCGTCGCGCCCCTGCGCCAGCTCCCACGCGAGCAGGCCGGGCGCGCCGAAGCGGTCGGCGACCGCGGCGCGCGGCAGCGCCGCCAGCTCGCCGAGCGTCTCGATGCCGAGGCGCCCGAGCGGCTCCGGCAGCGCGGCGGTCGCCTCGCGGCCGCGCAGCAGCGCGACCGGCAGCGTCGCGAGGTAGTCGCGCGCGGCGCGTTCGTCGCCGAGCACGACCTGC